>JANPCW010000178.1:0-2946 GCA_031431155.1 Janthinobacterium sp.
AAAACACCGGCGACCGCTAGCAACACCGTTTGCAGCTAATTCACCGCTACATCCGAGGGGTCGGGCCGGGCGGTATTTCAGAGCTCGCTAACATGCGAGAAGACAAAACTCGTCTCTACCGTATTGGGCTTTCACGGTAACTGTAATGAAGTTGGCAAGCACGGTTGAGGCAACGGAACGATTTTTCCCAATGAAGATACACGGCTTGGTGTATTTTTTTGATGCTGTTGCCGCGACTCATTCAATCACTCCCAGCTTGCCGCTGTGGCTGCCCATGTACCACAGGAGTCCCTTGGCATCGACGATCATTTTGCGTATCCCTTCATTCTTGCTCGGCAACGCAAACACACGGAATTTTTCCGCGACTGGGTCGAACAGCGCCACGGTATCGGTACCGATTTCATTCACCCATACCTTGCCCGCGCCGTCGACCGTCACCGCATACGGATTGGCGCGCGGCCCGGCCGGCATGTCATAGGTCTTGATGACCTTGGCGCTCCTGGCATCGATGTGCGTCAGTTTGCCATCGCCGTAGCGCGCTACCCACAACGTGTTGTCGGCGGCGGCGGCGATACGGCGCGGCATTGAACCGGGGCCCAGATCGAGCTCCGTCACCTGCCCGGTGCCGGCATCGATGCGGCCGACGCGCTGGCCGCTGGCCTGGCAAAACCACACGTTGCCTTCGCGATCCATCGCCAGGCCGTAGGGGCCGTCGCGGCTGGCGAATTCCGTCATTTTTTTGGTCGCGCGATCGAAGCGTGTCACCTTGCCGGCCGACTGATTGGTGAACCACAACGCATTGCGGCCATCGAAGATGATGGTGTGCGGGCTGCCGCCGGACGGTGTCTTGTGCGCGATTATCGGACCCGGCTGGCCCCGTTCAAACTGTATTTCCAGCAGCGTGCCATTGCCGTTGCCGGTCATCCAGACCGTGCCTTTTTCATCGACCACCAAGCCGTGCGGCCGGGTGCCGTCGGGCAAGGTCCACTCATCGAAGGTGTGGGTGGTGGGGTCGAAACGGGCCAGTTTGTTGCCGTGCATGACGGCGATATAGATCCGGCCATCTGGCGCGGGCGCCGGGTCGCGGGCAAATTTCGGCGTCGGTACTGGCCATTCGGATATCTTGCCGTGCGGCTGGGAGATGCCCGGTGTCACCGTGTAGTTGGAGCCGCCTGCGGCCGCCAGTGCCGGCAGCAGCATCAATATCGATAGAAGGGTTCGCATCGAGCGCTCCTTTTCAGACTGCGAAAGCAACCTGAGCAATAACACGGCTGATCGGCGGGCTTGTGTTTTACCGCGCTCATCGTCTGTGAAAGCTTGCGTGCCGGCAGCTGCTCTCTACCCGCCCCTTCTGGGCGGCTGCCGGCATCCGCGCGGTAGCATGCGTGGGGCACCTCAATTCAACAATTTTCTGCCGTATCAATAAATTCTAAACGCGACACGCCCCTCCATTGCTCTACACCCTTGTACATCAAGTTGTCGGTGATGTGGGTCGCTCCATGCTCGAAAGTTTGTGACGAATCAATCGATTTTTTTGTCGCTTCGTTAGCATTTTCATTAACACGAACTCGACATCAAGAACGAATCCGGACGCGCCGGAAGACCACAACCGCGCGCCCCCAATGCGACGCGCGCGACACGCTGAAGAAACCACGCCGACACGAAAAGAACTCGCTCGATCGAGCTGTGAGTAGCTCGAATGCACGTTTTATTGGCCGACTATGGCTGATCGGATACGGGTCTATCTGCCTATCCGTTTTCCTGTATTTACCTGCCTGTCCATTTGTCTGCTGGCCGGTCCATTTACTTTGTTTCTTTGAGTGTTGTTCGGTCGATCCGACTGTCTGAATGGGGACTAAAAATGAAACCGCCAGTAGTGATGCAATCAAGAGGGCAGAAGCAGGAAATCCTTGAGATCCTTGCTGTCATTAAAGCCCGGTCAAGTTTTGTATTGAGCAGCGTGATTTCGGCGGTGCTCGCTGCCTCGCTCCTGGGCGCAATGGCCAATAACTCGCATGCCGGAACGAGCACCTTGTTAGTGCCCGCCGGCCTGTCATTGCCACTCAACGGTTTCGTGGCCACCGGTAGCGCTGGATTCCGGCACCTTTGGTTTCCGGATAAGCGTATGGGCTTGTGTCGCGTGGACCCTGATCTCAACGCTGCCGGGCCCCACGCGATTAACCCGGTTACCTGCGTGCTCGGCGGTCCTGCTGTGTACGACGCGCAGGCGCAACGGGTCTATGTCGCCGATGACATCGCGAACACAACAGAAAATCAGGGCGTGGTGAAAATGACGTTTTCACCTGGCGGGGGCAGCGGGCATGGCTTGATCAGCAGCGTCGGGCAAACCTCGCTGGGTGGGACGGGCAGTTGTGGCCTGGGCAGCAATCAACCCACTGCCATGGAGCAAGGTCCGGACGGTAATCTTTACATCGTATTTCAAGAGAACAGTAATATCATCCGCATTGCAGAACCGAATGGCGCAGTTGCCTGTAGTAACTTCCAAATCATCGGGCAAGGCGCCCTCGGCGCCAATAATGTCGGACTTGCATGGGTCGGTCATACCCTCTACGGGATCGATGGCGCGACGCCGTGGCAAATCATCGATGCTGACAAATGCGTTACGCCGGCAAATGGGCTTGCCACTTGCCACGCTTCGACGGTTTTCGCGGACGCGGCAACGGTGCCTGCCGGTATCGCCAGCGATCAGCAGTATCCATCAACCAACGGCACCAGCCTTTTCATCACCGACAGCACCTCGATTACCAAGGTCGCCGTTGCGTCATCGGTGGTGACACCCAATTGGGCGACCGGGATGGCGAACCCAACCAGCGTTAGCGTGGACCGCTCCAATCCTGCAAGTCCCACCGTTTACGTGGGCGATGATTCGGGTGACGGGAACGACCAGGCACAAGGCAGGATGTTTAAATTGATGGACGCCGTTGC
>JANPCW010000179.1:0-4572 GCA_031431155.1 Janthinobacterium sp.
GCCAGCCACGGGTTGATCGAACACAGGATCACGCCGGTCATGATGATCATCAGTACGTCGGAGGCGAAATCGAGCAGGTGCAGCGACAGGAACACGCAAATGCGGTCGCTCTCGCTGCCCACGCGCGACATCAGGTCGCCGGTGCGCTTGCCGCCGAAATATTCGAGCGACAGCTTCAGCAGGTGTTCATAGGTGGTGGTGCGCAGGTCGGCCCCGATCCGCTCCGACACCAGCGCCAGCACATAGGTCTTGCCCCAGCCCAGGATCCAGGCCAGCACCGCCGAACCGAGCAGCCCCGACATGTACAGCGTGACCAGCATCGGATCGACCGCTTGTCCGTTCTGATAGGGAATCAGCACCCGGTCCATCAAGGGCATGGTCAGATAGGGCGGTATCATCTGGGCCGCGGTGCCGAGCAGCATCAGGATGAAGCCGGTCAGCAGTTGCTTGCGGTAAGGCTTGGTGAAGCGCCACAGGCGAAACAGGGTCCAGGTCGATGGCGGCGTGTGGATCACCTTGGTGCAGATCGGGCACTCATCCTGATCCGGGGCCAGCGGCGCCTTGCAGGTGGGGCAGACGTTCTGCGCATCGCGCGCAATGGCTAGCCCGCTGACATGGCTATCGCGCTGGGCCGTGAAATGCTCGACCAGGCGGATCGCCAGCAGATTCTGACCGAGCGTGAAACACCAGGCCGCCAGACGGGCGCTGCCATCGTGTAGTTCAAGGTGACCCACGCCCGCATGATCATGATGCTTGAGCGACAAACCTGGGCGGTACGACCATTCGCGCCACGCCGTTTGGCCCGGCGCGCGCGCCAACAGGCGGCGCTCGGTCACCAGCAGCATGCCCTTGGCGAAATGAAGTCGCGCATCGAGGTCAACCTCCAGGGCAGTTAAAACGTTTTCCATGGAGGAAAGTTGAGTTTCCACTTCGGAGCGCCAGGCGGCGGGCAGTTCAATGCTGCCGAGGTCGGCGGAAAATTGCTCGGTTGTCATGATGAAGCGTACTCCGGATCGCTCTTCGCCGCGAAGGCAAGGACTTGAAAATAGTGGAAAAAATGCCAGAACTCGATCCCGGCCAAGCGGAAAACGCTGAAGCGCAACCGTCTATCGGCTTGCGCCAGCGCTCATTTGCGGCTCATTTGCGTTATTCTGTCGGATGTCGGCAGCTTGAGGGACGGGCTGGAAACAGGGCGGCATGCTTTTGCCGCGAGTATACAACAAGAGATGATGGCGGGAAATCCGGAACTGCCGTGCAGCGCGTGCCCGCCGCCCGGTTCCAGATCGCGGCACGCTGAAAAGATGGCGCGGGCTGGCCAAGGTCGATAACAAGATACAAGAATAGAAACATGATGAAGAAGAAAGAAATTCAATTTCTGCGCGTGACCCATCTGCGCGGACCCAATATCTGGACCTATCGCCCCGTGATCGAAGCCTGGCTCGATATCGGCGCGCTGGAAGATTTCCCCTCCGATACCATGCCCGGTTTGCCCGAGCGCCTGCTCGCCCTGCTGCCCAATTTGATCGAACACCGCTGCGGCATAGGCGCGCCGGGCGGTTTCCTGGAGCGCTTGCGCGACGGCACCTATGCCGGGCACATTCTCGAGCATGTGGTGCTGGAATTACAGAACCTGGCGGGCATGCGCACCGGCTTTGGCAAGACGCGCCAGACCTCGGAGCAGGGCGGCATCTACAAGATGGCATTTCGCACCCGCCACGAACAGGTCGGGCGCGCCGCGCTCGAGGCCGGACGCGCGCTGCTGATGGCCGCCATTGAGGAGCGCCCATACGACATCGGCGCTGCCGTGGCCGCCTTGACCGACTTGGTTGACGAGCTGTGCCTGGGCCCGAGTACCGCCAATATTGTGGACGCCGCCACGGCGCGCGCGATTCCGTCGATTCGGCTGACCGACGGCAATCTGGTGCAGCTCGGCCACGGTGCCATGCAGCGCCGGATCTGGACCGCGGAAACCGAACACACCAGCGCGATCGCCGAAGGCATCGCCAGCGACAAGGATCTGACCAAGAGCTTGCTCGCCGCCTGCGGGGTGCCGGTGCCGCAAGGGCAGCTGGTGGACAGCGCACAGCAAGCATGGGAAGCGGCCGAGGATATCGGCGTGCCGGTCGTGGTCAAACCGTACGACGGCAACCACGGGCGCGGGGTGTCGGTCAACTTGATGACCGAGGCCGATGTGCGCGCCGCCTACCATCTGGCCAGCCGCAAAGGCGGCAGCCCCAGCGTCATCGTGGAGCGCTTTATCGTTGGCGACGAACACCGGCTGCTGGTGGTGGGCAAGCGCCTGATCGCCGCGGCGCGCGGCGAATCGCTGTGGGTGGTGGGCGACGGAGCATCGAACATCATCGAACTGGTCGACCGGCAGATCAACACGGATCCGCGCCGCGGCACCACCGAAGACGCGCCGCTCAACGCACTGGCGCCCGAGCACGGGGCCGAAATCATCCTCGAGCTTGAGCGCCAGGACTTGACCGCGTATTCGGTGCCGGCGGACGGTCAAAAAGTGTTGATCCAGCCGAACGGCAACGTGGCCGTCGATGTCACCGACCAAGTGCATCCGAGCACCGTGGCCCTCGCCACGCTGGCCGCGCGCGTGATCGGTCTGGATATCGCCGGCATCGATCTGGTGGCGCAGGACATTTCGCGCCCGCTCGAACAGCAGGGCGGCGCCGTCATCGAAGTGAACGCCAGCCCCGGTTTGCTGGCCCACATCAAGCCGGCCAGCGGCCAGCCGCGCGCGGTAGGCGCGGCCATCGTCGACCATCTGTTCGGGCCCGACGAAACGGGGCGCATGCCCATCGTCGGGGTCGCCGGCGCGCGCGGCACTACCCTGATCGCAAGGCTGATCGGGTGGCTGCTGCAGGTCGGCGGCAAGCACGTTGGGCTGGCATGCCAGGACGGCGTGTACCTGGACAGCCGCCAGCTTGCGCACAGCCTTGGCTCGGACTGGGAATCGGCGCAACGCTTGCTGCTCAACCGGAACGTGGAAGCGGCCGTGTTCGAGGCTGGCAGCCGGATGATCCTGGCCGAGGGGCTGGCCTACGACAAATGCGCGGTCGGCGTGGTCACCGACGTAAGCGGCTGGGAACAGCTGGCCGAGTTCTATATTCAGTCGGCCGATCAGTTATATCAAGTGCTGCGCACCCAGATCGACGTGATCCTGCCGACCGGCGTGGCCGTGCTGAACGCGGCCGATCCACAGGTGGCGGCGATGGCGCCGTTGTGCGACGGCACGGTCATTTTCTATGGGCTCGATGCGCAGCTGGAAGCGCTTGCCGCGCATCGGGCGCAGGACCAGCGCGTGGTGTTTCTGCGCGACGGCGGCATCGTGCAGGCGCAGGGGCGGCACGAAACCGCCTTGCTGGCGCTGTCCTCGCTCAAGCCGGCCCAAGCGGCCCAGGTGGAAGCGGTGCTGGCGGCCGTCGGCGCGGGCTGGGCGCTCGGGCTGGCCCCGGAGTTGATCTGCGCCGGCTTGCGCACCTTCGATTTGAATCCAAAAAAAATGCATCACTGACGGCACAACCGAGCTAATCGGAGCGGTGCAGCGGCGCGCTGGCACCCAGTCACAACCGCAGCCGCAGCCGCAGCCGCACCGCAATGACGTCACACCTACGACAGGAAAATGGTTTATGGAAGTTTCACGCATCCGCGCTTTGCGCGGTCCCAATCTCTGGAGTCATCACACAGCGCTCGAGGCCATCGTTACCTGCACCAGCGCCGAGCATTCGGTCGACCAGCAGCCTGAGTTCGAAGTGCGCCTGCGGGCCCGCTTTCCCGCCATCAGCACCCTGCAGCCGACCGGCCACGCGAACCCGGTGCCGATGGCCCATGTGCTGGAACTGACCGCGCTCAGCCTGCAGGCGCAGGCCGGCTGCCCGGTGACGTTCAGCCGCACCACCCAGACCCTGGAGCCCGGCATTTTTCAGGTCGTCGTCGAATACACGGAAGAGGCGGTGGGCCGCCTTGCGTTCGAATTGGCCGAGAACCTATGCCGCGCCGCGCGCGACGATACGCCGTTCGATCTGGCGGGCGCGCTGGACCAGCTGCGCGAGCTCGATGAAGACGTCCGGCTCGGACCGAGCACGGGCGCCATCGTGCGCGCCGCGCTGGCGCGCAATATTCCGTATCGCCGCTTGACCAACGGCAGCCTGGTCATGTTCGGCTGGGGCAGCCGCCAGCGCTGGATCCAGGCCGCCGAGATGGACAGTACCAGCGCCATCGCCGAATCGATCGCCCAGGACAAGGAGTTGACCAAGAAACTGCTGGATGCGGCCGGGGTGCCGGTGCCGGGCGGGCGCGTGGTCGACGATGCGCAGGACGCCTGGGCCGCCGCCTGCGAAATCGGGCTGCCGGTGGTGGTCAAGCCGAAGGACGGCAACCAGGGCAAGGGCGTGACGGTGAATGTGATGACGCAGCAAGAGATCAACATTGCGTATGCCGCCGCGCGCCAGTTTCGGGATGACATCATGGTCGAGCGCTTCTTGCCCGGCAACGATTTTCGCTTGCTGGTGGTCGGCAACAAGCTGGTTGCCGCGGCGCGCCGCGATCCGCCCCAGG
>JANPCW010000180.1:0-3144 GCA_031431155.1 Janthinobacterium sp.
GTCTTGGCATTCATCGCGAACTTCATCAGCTTGGCCACTTCTTGCGAGGTCGGCCAGATGTCGCCCAGGTACACGTCCTTGCCGCCTTTGCCCTAGCCAACCGGCTCGGTCATCAGATCCGTCGTCATGTTGCCGGCGATCGCGTAGGCGACCACGAGCGGCGGCGAGGCCAGGAAGTACGAGCGGATGTTCGGATGGATCCGCGCTTCGAAGTTGCGGTTGCCCGACAATACGGCCGAGGCCACGATGTCGTTGGCCGCGATCGCCGCGTTCATTTCAGGCGTCAGGTCGCCGGCGTTGCCGATGCAGGTGGTGCAGCCGTAGGCGGTCACGCCAAAGCCGAGTTTTTCCAGGTAGGGCAGCAAGCCGGCCGCGGTCAGGTATTCGGTCACCACGCGCGAGCCGGGAGCCAGCGAAGTCTTGATGTGGGGCGACACTTTGAGGCCGGCTTCAACCGCTTTCTTGGCCAGCAAACCGGCGGCCAGCATCACGGAGGGGTTCGAGGTGTTGGTGCAGGAGGTGATCGCCGCGATCAGCACGTCGCCGTTCATCACTTTCACGCCGTTCGATGTTTGGTATACCTTCGAGAGGTCGTCGATGCTCTTGTTGAAGCCATTTTCCGAGGTCGGCTTGGCGAACAGTTCGGCGAAGTTGGCTTTGACATGACCGATTTCGATCCGGTCTTGCGGGCGCTTGGGGCCGGCCAGCGACGGCGCAACCGAGTGCAGGTCGAGCGCGACGACGCGGGTGTAATCGATGTCGCCAGCCTTTGGAATGCCGAACAGCTTTTGCGCCTTGAAGTAGGTTTCGAACGCGTTGATCTCGGCCTTGCTGCGACCGGTGCCCTTGAAGTAATCGATGGTGGCTTCGTCGACCGGGAAAAAGCCCATGGTCGCGCCGTATTCGGGCGCCATGTTGGCAATCGTTGCACGGTCGGTCAACGATAGCGAGGAGGTGCCTTCGCCGAAGAACTCAACGAACTTGCCGACCACTTTTTCGCGGCGCAGCAATTCTGTGATGGTCAACACCAGGTCGGTTGCGGTGCAGCCTTCGCGCAGCGCGCCGGTCAGGTTCACGCCGATCACGTCGGGTGTGAGGAAGTAGACTGGCTGGCCCAGCATGCCGGCTTCGGCTTCGATCCCGCCCACGCCCCAGCCGACTACGCCGATCCCGTTAATCATGGTGGTGTGCGAATCGGTGCCGACCAGCGTATCGGGGTAGTAGAGGTCGTTCTCTTTCTTGCCGTTGATCTTGTGCACGCCGCGCGCCAGGTATTCCAGGTTGACCTGGTGCACGATGCCAAAGCCCGGCGGCACCACGCCAAAGGTGTCGAATGCCTGCATGCCCCATTTCATGAACTGATAACGCTCGTTGTTGCGCGAGAATTCCAGCTTCATGTTCAGGTCGAGCGCCTTCTTTTCGCGGAAGTGATCGATCGTCACGGAGTGGTCGACCACCAGGTCAACCGGCACCAGCGGCTCGATGTTCTTCGGGTTCAGGCCCATCTTTAGGGCCACGTTGCGCATCGCGGCCAGGTCGGCCAACAGCGGCACGCCGGTAAAATCTTGCAACACCACGCGCGACACCACGAACGGGATCTCGTCAGTGCGTTCGGCAGTCGGGCTCCAGCTTGCCAATTGCTTGACATGCTCCTCGGTCACTTTTTTGCCGTCGCAGTTTCGCAGCACCGATTCGAGCACGATTCGGATCGATACCGGCAGGCGCGAGATGTTGATGCCCAGCGATTTTTCCAGCGCGGGCAGCGAGTAGAACTTGCCCTTCTTGCTATCTGAAAGTTTGAAATCCTTGAGCGTGTTCAAAGTGTTGCGGGACATGACCTCTCCTTGGTGGGTTTTCTTGTTAATCGCTAATCGGCTAACGCTGGACCTGGGATTGCACGCGGCATCAGTTCTTGATGATACCGAGCGGCTCGGCCACGATCGGGGTCAGTTGCTCGGCGTTCTTGCATTCGTTGGCCAACTGGCGGTTCGCGCGCGAGTCGAGCAGCATGCCCTTGGCGGGAATCCCGATCCAGATCAGGCCATACCTGACGTTCTCGAAGCGCTGGGCGCCGGTGGTGGTGCCCACGCGGGTCAGGCGGTGCAGCCGCTTTTTCCAGCGCAGCGCAATGTGCTTGTCGTCTGTGGTATTGGCGTAAATCGTGACCTTGTTCCCGAGCTCGCAATTAAATTCGGTGGTCGCGTGGTCCGTGGTATCGGGTTCGTCTTCGTCCGGCTCGGATGCGGCGGTCACGCGCGGCGCGCCCGCCTTGGCCTTCGCTTTCGGTTTGGCCTTGGCCGGCGTGGCAGCCGACGACTGGGCCTGCGCCAACGGCGCGGCGCAGAGTGCGATGGCGCCGAGCGCGAAACTGTAGGCGAACAGTGACTTCGAGAGTAGGGTGGACATCAGTGTGGTTCCTGTGATTGCTGGTGGTGCATTATCGCCGTGGCTGCTTCGGGCAGGGCCAGGCCTGCCAGCCTTGCCCGTTGCAGTACGGTCCAGTAGTAGCGGTAGCTTGCCCGGTCGTGCAGGCGGCCGTTCAGGGCGATCGGTCCCCATTGCGCGCGTTCAGCTTCGCACAGAATAGTGCTTGCCTCATTGATTTCCGAGGCGCGCGGCGTGAATGCCTTGACGATCGGCTTGATCTGGTGCGGGTGGATGCTCCACATTCGAGTGTAGCCCAATTCAGCGGCGGCGCGCTGGGCATCGTTGGCCACCACCGCCGGGTCCTTGATTTCGGTCGTCACGTTGTGCGATGGCACCTTGCCGTGCGCATGGCAGGCGGCGGCGATTTCCAGTTTGGCGCGCACCACCAGCGGATGGGCGAACTGGCCCGGAGTGCGCATTGCGTTGGCCGGAATGGCGCCGAAGTGGGCCGAGACGAAATCCATGATGCCGAACGAGAGGCACTGCACCTGCGGCAGGGCCGCGATCTCGAACACCTCGCGCAGGGCGCCGTGGGTTTCAATGAGTACGTGGACCGGCAGCGCGGCGCGCCCGGCCCGCAGCGCATCGTCGTTGCTGAAGTCGCGCGCGCGCCGCACCTCCTCCACCCCGTGTACCTTGGGAACCACGAGATAGCCCAGCCGGGCGGCCGCCGCGCTGCAGATGAGCGCCACGTCGGACTCGCAGAACGGGCTGGCG
>JANPCW010000181.1:0-1520 GCA_031431155.1 Janthinobacterium sp.
CATCGCGCCCGACAAGCCGCCGATGACGATGTTTTGCGGCGTTGCCGGTTTCAAAATCATGGTGTAAATGATGGCGTAACCGACGAAGGTGACAAAGGTCAGCCACATCGTCAACGGGTTCACCAGCGCGTACAGGATCCACATGCCGGCCGCGCCGATGACGCCCGCAAACACCACCGTTTGCGTCACCGAAATATCGCCCATCGCCATCGGGCGGCGCGCGGTGCGCGCCATGCGTGCATCGATTTCGCGCTCGGCCAGGCAGTTCACGGCAAACGCGGCACCGGCCAACAGCCAGATGCCCACGGTGGCCGCGGCCACGATGCGCCAGCTTGGCAATTCTTCGCTGGCCAAGAACATTCCGATCACCGCGCAAAACACCGCCAGCTGCGTCACGCGCGGTTTGGTCAAGGCCCAGTACTGGGCCATGCGATGGGTCGATTTTTGGGTTGCGGTTTGACTGGTCATGGATGAAATCTTACTGGGGACGAGATTGACGACAGTGACGCAGATTGCGCGCCGGCAGTGCCAGCGGCGGCCCGCCGCGCACTGTCGAACTGGAACTTGGCTTTGTAGTTTAGCATGGTCAGAAGCAACACCAACAGTGCCGCCCCCCCATTGTGCAGGACAGCGATTGCCAGCGGCCAATTGAGGTAAATTGTCGCGATCCCGGTGGCGGCCTGCAGCGCCAGCACCAGCGCGAGCGCGCTCGCCGTCGTGCGCAAGCGACCGTGCGGCCAGGCGCGCCACGCAGTGTAGCCGAGCACGCCGAACACGAGCACTGCGGCATTGCGGTGCACCCAATGAATTGCCGTCAATGCGGAAAATGGCAGGTAGTGGCCGGCTGCAGTCTTGCCAAGTTCGCGCCACAAGTGGAAACCGTGCTCAAAGTCCATGGCCGGCACCAGCGCTCCGTTGCAAAGGGGGAAATCGGTACAGGCCAGGGCTGCATAGTTGGTGCTGACCCAGCCGCCGAGCGCGATCTGGATCAGCAATAACAGCGCGCCCAGCGCCGCCCAGGCGCGTACTGGGCGCAATGCGCCCTCGGTGCTGCCGGTGCTGGCCTTGCCGGCCAACGGTGCGTATGCATTATCCTGGCGCCCGCCAAGCCAGGCAAGCAAGGCCAGCAAACCCATCCCCAACAGCAGGTGGATCGTGACGATGACCGGTTGCAGCTTCATGGTCACGGTCCAGGCCCCGAATGCGCCCTGCAGGCACACGAACAAGAATAGCGCGGTCGGCAACGCTGGCGCGAATTGGGCGCGTCGATGCAGGCGCCACTGGCGCCATGCCAGCGCCATCATCGCCACGATCAAGACACCGATCCCCATCGCCAGATAGCGGTGCGTCATTTCAATCCAGGCCTTGCGCAGGGTGACCGGGCCGCTCGGCATCAACGCTTCGGCGGCGCGGATCGCATCATGCGCCTGGAATGGGCTGGCCAGGCCGTAGCAGCCTGGCCAGTCCGGGCAGCCAAGGCCGGAGTCCGACAGACGCGTGAACGCGCCGAACATGATCAG
>JANPCW010000182.1:0-1746 GCA_031431155.1 Janthinobacterium sp.
TGCGGCGGCCGCTGCGCGCATCGGCATCGCGCGCAGTCAACTGTTCCCGCGCTTGACCCTGGGCGGATCATTCGGCCTGAACGCGGGACGCATCGGCGATCTCGGCGACTCGGCCTCGTTCACCTATAACCTCGGCGCGACGCTGCTGTGGACGCTGCTCGACTTCGGGCGTAACCGTGCGCAAATCGCCGCGGCCTCCGCGCGCGGCGAAGCGGCCGTCGTTACTTACGAAAAAACCGTGCTCGGGGCGCTGGAAGAGACCGAAGGCGCACTGGCCGCCTACACCCGCACCCAGCGCCAAACCGAAAGCCTGTTCGGCGCGGCGCAGTCGGCCGGCAAAGCGGCAGAAATCGCACGCGCCCGCTTTAGTGCTGGTACCAGCGACTTTCTGACCGTGCTCGATGCCGAAAGGGAACTGCTGGCCGCGCGCGACCGGCTGGCGCAAGCCAATACGGCGGGCGCAACCTCGTTGGTGGCGGTCTACAAATCGCTGGCGGGCGGGTGGAATCCTTAGTCCGACGTGCAAAGGATTGGTTGGATGGCGATGCCGCCGAGCTAAACCTGACTCTTTGTGCCCCTTTGTTTGGCCGAGCCGCGAAAACGGAAAAGAACAACAACCATGCCAGCTTCGATCGATGCCGCAAGTGCAGACCGAGACGTCTGTTTTCTCTGGGTCGATCTGACGCAGGAGGGCACGGCGCTGCTCTTGCCGCTTGGCGGCGCACGGGACCTGCCTCGCGTCAGGGAGCCGGCCTTGATCAGGGGCGCCATCGAGTTCTACGCCCCGATGTACCTGTGCTTTGAATTTGACGAACCGGACGCGCCGGGTATCGCCGCTTTGGCCCGCACCAGGCACGAGCATCCGAGCCTGCCCGTGCTCATGATCACAGGCGGCGACTCGGTGGCAGTGGTAATTTGGGCACTGCGGATCCGGGTCTGGGACTTGCTGGTGAAGCCGGTTTCAATAGGGGAGCTCAGGCAGAGCATCGCCGCACTTACTGAACTGACGCGCCGCCACGGAGAAACTCCAGCGCGCCAAATCCTGTTTCCGCAGCAAGACTCCAACGCACTGTTTACCTCTTATCGGCGCGGCCGGGAGGGACGCACGTATCCCGCGATCTCGCATGTGGCGGCCCAGTTCGTTGACAAGATTGCGCTGGATTACGTCGCAGACCTGTGCCGACTAAGCACCTCCCAGTTTTGCCGCGTCTTCAGGCACGAGCACGGCGTGAGCTTTGCCCAATATCTGCTGCGCTACCGGATAGAGCGGGCGTGCGAACGCCTCGGCCATCGGGGTGCGCTCGCCAAGGAGGTCGCCTACGCCGTCGGGTTTAACGACCTGTCGTATTTCACGCGGGCGTTCAAACGCCAGGTCGGCGTCTGCCCGAGCCGCTATCAGGCCTATCAGGCAGGCGCATGATCGTCTTAGCGAATGGCAGGATGGTCCTAACTGCCCAGGCTTGGCCGGTGCTGGTGGATCTGCCGATTGACGGGAAAATGCGGAAGCTGGTGCTGCACGCAAATCGAAACGGCTTTTTCTATTTGCTGGACCGGATAACGGGCGAATATATTCGAGCAACGAAGTTGGTGGACAGGCTCGACTGGGCCAGTGGAATTGACGCCAAGGGTAGGCCGATGGAGCTGCCGAACAAAGCTCCAACAGCCACTGGAAACCTGGTGTGTCCTGGTGTGAGAGGGGCAACCAATTGGATGTCGCCATCGTTCAATCCGGCAACTGGTTTGTTG
>JANPCW010000183.1:0-7280 GCA_031431155.1 Janthinobacterium sp.
CGCCACCGGGCAGTTTGGCGCCGATATGAAAGTGTCGCTAACCAACGACGGGCCGGTCACGTTCTGGCTCCAGGTGACGGCGCCTAAACCTAGAGTACAGAATGGAGACTTACTGCGTGAATAAGTCTGTTGTTGCAACGACTATATTATTGATGCGGCATGGCGAAACCGCCTGGAATGCGGAACGCCGCTTGCAGGGGCATAGCGATATCGGGTTGAATGAGGAGGGCCAGCGTCAGGCGCAGGCGCTGGGACTGGCGTTGAGTAACACGCCGCTGGACGCCATCTTTGCCAGTGATTTGCAACGTGCGCACCAAACAGCACAGGCCGTTGCCAACCATCATGGGTTACCGGTCCAGCGCGACGGCGCCTTGCGCGAACGCTGCTACGGTGGCTTTGAGGGTTTGCCCTACGCCGACATCGAGTGCCGCTATCCTCTGGAATATGCGGCATGGCAGGCGCGCGACGTGGATGCATTGATGCCGGATGGAAACCGGATCGCCGAGAGTTTCCGTCAGTTTTATCAACGGTCGGTCGCTGCCATCTTGCGCCTGGCCCTCGCGCATCCCGGCCAGACCCTGGCGCTGGTGGCGCACGGCGGCGTGCTTGAATGCGCATACCGTGCGGCAACGGCAATGCCGCTCGACAGTCCGCGCGATTTTGCCGTGAAAAATGCCAGTATCAACCGCTTCTGCTTCAGTGGCGGCGTGCTTGCGCTCACCGCATGGGGCGATTGCACCCATCTGAACGGGCACGTCCTTGACGAGCAAGCATAAAACTGCGCGTCGCCTTGGAAACCGTGAAATGGGGAAAAAGCAAGCCCTTAACGTTAAAAAAGTGCCGATTAATTGAGCAAAACCTCGGTTAGAATAGGCGCTTCTCGTCTCTTTTCCAGTCCATCGCGTGCAAATTGGCCCATACCTGCTGCGTAATAATGTATTCGTCGCTCCGATGGCTGGGGTGACGGATCGGCCTTTCCGCCAACTATGCAAGCAACTGGGCGCCGGCTATGCGGTCTCGGAGATGGCGGCCTCGAATCCGCGCCTGTGGGCCACCGAAAAGAGTGCGCGCCGGATCGACCATGCAGGCGAAATGGAACCGAAGGCGGTGCAGATCGCAGGTGCCGATCCGCAAGAGCTGGCCGATTGCGCAAAATTCAATGTCGAGCGTGGCGCACAGATCATCGACATCAACATGGGCTGCCCGGTCAAAAAAGTGTGCAACAGCTGGTGCGGTTCGGCCCTGTTGCAGGATGAAGACCTGGTCGAAAGAATCCTACATGCGGTGGTGAACGCGGTCAACGTGCCGGTCACCCTGAAGTTTCGCACCGGCTGGAACCGCGCCAACAAAAATGCCTTGAAGATCGCGCGGATCGCCGAACAGGCGGGGGTTGCAATGCTGACCCTGCATGGACGCACCCGGGCCGACGGTTACAGTGGACAAGCTGAATACGACACCATCGCGGCGGTGAAAGCGTCGGTTTCGATCCCGCTGGTTGCCAACGGCGACATCACCACCCCGCAGCAAGCCCGTGACGTCCTAGCCATGACGGGCGCCGACGCCGTCATGATCGGGCGCGCGGCCCAAGGGCGGCCATGGATTTGCCGCGAAATCGATCATTTTTTGCGCACCGGCACCATTTTGCCCGCACCCTATGTGGACGAAGTGCGCGCCCTGATGGATGAGCACTTGCAAGCCCACTATGCTTTCTACGGCGAGTTCCTGGGCGTGCGCACGGCGCGCAAGCATATTGGCTGGTATGTGCGCGACTTGCCGGGGGGCGAACAATTTCGTCAACGAATGAATTTGCTGGAGTCGACCGCTACGCAGTTGGCGGCGGTCGACCAGTTTTTTGAATCGCAATGGCATTACGGGGAGCGGTTACAATACCGCCTCGCCGCGCAAGAAGTGGTGGCATGAGTTGACAATTAGTTATTAGGCCAGAAAAAAAATAAGAGTCTTATCAGGGCGCGCGCTGCCTCGTCACGCTGTACCAGAGCGGCACGTATCAGCGGTCACGAAACCAATTTTTAGCCGAACGAATCGCAAAAATGAGCAAAGAAAGTATCCAGGAAGTCATCCAGAAGAGCCTTGAAGATTACTTCAATGACCTCGGTGAGCAGCAAGCGTCGAATATCTATGACATGGTCGTGCTGACCGTGGAAAAGCCGATTCTTGAAGTGGTCATGACGCGCGCCGACGGCAATCAGTCGCACGCGGCGCAGATGCTCGGGATCAACCGCAATACCTTACGCAAGAAATTGCAGGAACACGGACTGTTGTAACGATGCCGCATAGTGGCCGTGCTGACCAGCGCGCCGCTGCGAGCGTTGGTCCCGCCACGAATACCATAATCAACCGAGCCACTCTCATGATCAAACAAGCCCTCATTTCCGTCTCCGACAAGACCGGTGTCCTCGATTTCGCGCGTGCGCTGTCTGCAATGGGCGTGAATATCCTGTCTACCGGCGGCACCGCAAAATTGCTGGCCGACAATGGCGTGGCCGTGACCGAGGTGGCCGATTACACCGGTTTCCCCGAGATGCTGGACGGGCGCGTGAAGACCTTGCACCCGAAAGTGCACGGCGGCATCCTGGCGCGGCGCGATTTTCCCGAGCATGTTGCGAAACTGGCGGAACATGGCATCCCGACCATCGACATGGTGGTGGTGAACCTGTACCCGTTTCAGCAAACCGTGGCCAAGGACAGTTGCAATCTGGAAGAGGCGATTGAAAACATCGACATCGGCGGCCCAACCATGCTGCGCTCGGCAGCCAAGAACCACAAGGATGTCGTCGTCATCTGCGATCCGTCCGACTACGGCGCCATTCTGGCGCAAATGAAGGCGGGTGACGGCGTGGTTGGCTACGATACCAAATTCATGCTGGCCAAGAAGGTGTTTGCCCAGACCGCGCAATACGATGGCGCCATCACCAATTACCTGACCAGCCTGGGCGAGGACAAGTTGCATCTGGCCCGTTCACGCTATCCGCAAACCCTGAACCTGGCTTTCGAGAAGGTGCAGGACATGCGCTACGGCGAGAACCCGCACCAGAGCGCGGCGTTTTACCGCGACCTGGAACCGACCGAAGGCGCGTTGGGCAATTACCGTCAATTGCAGGGCAAGGAACTGTCGTATAACAACGTGGGCGACGCCGATGCGGCCTGGGAATGCGTGAAAAGCCTGGGTGGTTTCGACCAGAACGCAGCCTGCGTCATCGTCAAGCATGCCAACCCATGCGGCGTGGCCATTGGCTCCACCGCTGGAGAAGCCTATAGCCGCGCCTTGCAAACGGATCCGACCTCGGCTTTCGGCGGCATTATCGCTTTCAACACTGAGCTCGACGGCAAGACCGCCGGTGAAATCGCCAAGCAGTTCGTCGAGGTGTTGATCGCGCCGTCGTTCTCGGCCGAAGCCCTGCAGATTCTTGCCTCGAAACAAAATGTGCGGGTGCTGGAAATCGCGCTGGGCACGGGCATGAATGCCATGGACTTCAAACGGGTCGGTGGCGGTTTGCTGGTGCAATCGCCCGACGCCAAGAATGTCGGTCCGGCTGAACTGCGCGTGGTCAGTAAATTGCAACCGACGCCGCAGCAATTGCAAGACATGATGTTCGCCTGGAAAGTGGCCAAATTTGTCAAATCGAACGCGATCGTGTTTTGCGGCAATGGCATGACGCTCGGCGTTGGCGCAGGGCAAATGAGCCGCGTCGATTCGGCCCGCATCGCCTCGATCAAGGCGCACAACGCCGGCCTGTCGCTGGTCGGCTCGGCCGTTGCATCGGACGCGTTCTTTCCATTTCGCGACGGCCTCGATGTTGTGATCGATGCGGGCGCGACCTGCGTGATCCAGCCGGGCGGCTCGATGCGCGACCAGGAAGTGATCGACGCCGCCAACGAGCGCGGTGTCGTCATGCTGTACACCGGAACCCGTCACTTCCGCCATTAATCGCCAAGCCGAGCGGCGCCCGGGGTCATGATCATTCTCGGGATTGACCCTGGCCTGCGCACGACCGGTTTCGGCGTGATCGACAAGCAGGGCAACAAGCTGCGTTATATCGCCTCGGGCACCATCAAGACCGGGTCCGACGGCGACCTGCCGGGCCGCCTCAAGGTGATCTTGCAGGGTATCTCTGAAATCATCCGCACTTACCAGCCCGATTGCGCGGCGGTCGAAAAAGTGTTCGTCAACGTCAATCCCCAATCGACCCTGCTGCTCGGGCAAGCCCGCGGCGCGGCCATCTGCGCGTTGGTCGGGGCCGATCTTGCTGTGGCCGAATATACGGCGCTGCAAGTCAAGCAAGCCGTGGTCGGCCATGGCAAAGCCGCCAAGGAGCAGGTGCAGGATATGGTCGCGCGCCTGCTGCTGTTGCCCGGACTGCCTGGCACCGATGCCGCCGATGCGCTTGGCGTTGCCATTTGCCACGCCAATAATCATGACACGCTGGCGCTGATCGGCGCGCTCGCGCCTGGTCTAAGTGTTCTGCGCATGAAACGTGGGCGACTGGTCGGCTAAGACCATCCTTGCATCCTCATCCTATATACTGCAACCTCGCAGGTCCGTGCGGCTTACAAAAAAAGGTTCCCCACAATGATAGGTCGTCTCAACGGCATTCTGCTTGAAAAAAATCCCCCGCAATTGCTGATCGATTGCCAGGGGGTTGGGTATGAAGTTGACGTGCCGATGAGCACTTTCTATAACTTGCCGCACCTCGGTGAACGGGTCACTCTGTTTACTCACCTGGCCGTGCGCGAGGATGCCCATTTGCTGTTTGGCTTCGGCAATGCAGCCGAGCGCGCGCTGTTTCGCCAGTTGATCAAGATTACCGGCGTCGGCGCCCGCACCGCGCTGGCGATCCTGTCGGGCATGTCGGTGGCCGAGCTGGCGCAAGCGGTGACGTTGCAGGAAACGGGACGCCTGGTCAAGGTGCCCGGCATCGGCAAGAAAACCGCGGAACGCCTGCTGCTGGAATTAAAAGGCAAACTGGGCGCCGATCTGGGAGCCCCGGGTGGGCGGCCGGTGCATGACGCCCAGTCCGATATCCTCAACGCGCTGCTGTCCTTGGGTTATTCCGACAAGGAAGCGCTGTTGGCGCTCAAGAGCGTGCCAAGCGGCAGCGGGGTATCGGACGGCATCAAGCTGGCGCTGAAAGCGCTGACCAAAGGCTAAGAGGGGTTGATCCATGAGCATTCAAACCGACGATTTCAGCGAGCAGCGCATCATTTCGGCCGCGCCCGCATCGAGCAATGAAGAGGCGGTCGAGCGCGCATTGCGGCCCAAGCACCTCGATGAATATGTCGGCCAGCAAAAAATCCGCGATCAGCTTGAGATCTTCATCGCCGCCGCACGCAAGCGCAAGGAAGCGCTGGACCATACGCTGCTGTTCGGCCCGCCGGGCTTGGGCAAGACCACCCTGGCCCACATCATTGCGCGCGAAATGGGCGTGAACCTGCGCCAGACGTCCGGCCCGGTGCTGGAGCGTCCGGGCGACCTGGCCGCGATCCTGACCAATCTGGAAGCGAACGACGTGCTGTTCATCGACGAGATCCACCGCCTGTCGCCGGTGGTCGAGGAAATCCTGTACCCGGCGCTGGAAGACTATCAGATCGACATCATGATCGGCGAGGGCCCGGGCGCGCGCTCGGTCAAGCTCGATCTGCAGCCGTTCACGCTGGTGGGCGCGACCACCCGCGCCGGCATGCTGACCAACCCCTTGCGCGACCGCTTCGGGATCGTGGCGCGCCTTGAGTTTTACAACTCGGAAGAACTGACCCGGATCGTCACGCGCAGCGCAGCGCTGCTGAAAGCGCCCATCGTGGCCGACGGCGCGCGGGAAATCGCGCAACGTGCGCGCGGCACGCCGCGCATTGCCAACCGCTTGCTGCGGCGCGTGCGCGACTATGCCGAAGTCAAAGGTAATGGCGACATTACCAAAGTTGTGGCCGATGCCGCATTGGTCATGCTCGATGTGGACACGGTCGGTTTCGACGTGATGGACCGCAAGTTGTTGGAAGCGGTGCTGTTCAAGTTTGGCGGCGGACCGGTTGGTATCGGCAACCTGGCGGCCGCGATCGGCGAAGAGGCCGATACTATTGAAGACGTGCTGGAACCGTATCTGATCCAGCAAGGCTATTTGCAGCGCACCCCGCGCGGGCGGATCGCCACGCCGCTGGCCTACACCCATTTTGGCGTCGCCGCGCCACGCATCGGGCCCAACGGGGAGCTGTGGCAAGTGTAGTTTCCATAATCACCGCCACCTAAGCAACGGTGGAAAGGGAAACAAATTCCCCCTTCGCCGTTGACTCTTGTTCCCAGGCTTTACGCTGCCGGTATTTTTGCGAGCTGTTCGCGCAATTTTGCGATCGTTGCGGAGAAGTTAACCAGCCGTTCCTGTTCTTGCGCAACCACCGCAGCCGGTGCGCGCGCCACGAAGCTTTCATTGCCCAGTTTGCCGTTCACCTTGGCAATTTCAGCGTCGATGCGGGTGATTTCTTTGGACAGCCGTTCGCGCTCGGCCGCCACATCGATTTCCACTTTCAGCATCAGCTTGGTGCCGCCAGCGATCGAGACCGGGGCCGGCGATTCCGGCAGGGCCGGCACCACGTTCACTTCGGACAGCTTGCCCAGCGCTTGCAGGTAGGGCGCAAACGACTGCAGGCGCGCCTGGTCCGCAGCGTCGCTTTCAATGAAGAGCGGCACGCGCAGCGCTGGCGAGAGTTGCATTTCGCCGCGCAGGTTGCGGCAGGCGTCGGTCAGCGCTTTTAGTTGCAGCATCCAGGCTTCGGCCGCTTCGTCGATTTTTTCCAGGTTTGGCTCTGGATATTGCTGGCGCATGATCGAGTCGCCGGCCGGGTCGAGCGTCTTGCCGGCCAGCGGCGCGACGGTTTGCCACAAGGCTTCCGTGACGAACGGGATGATCAGATGCGCCAGGCGCAGCACGGTTTCGAGCACGCGCAGCAAGGTGTGGCGGGTGGCGCGCTGCTGGCCTTCGGTGCCGTGCTGGATCTGCACTTTCGCCACTTCCAGGTACCAGTCGCAATACTCGTCCCACACGAATTTGTAGATCGAGGCGGCGATATTGTCGAAGCGGTAGTCGCCAAAGCCCTTGGCCACGTCCGTTTCCGTGCGCTGCAGGGTGGAGATGATCCAGCGGTCGGCCTGCGACAAATCCGGTTCGCTGGCGCTGCAATCCTTGCCGTCGGTATTCATCAGCACGAAGCGGGTCGCGTTCCATACCTTGTTGCAGAAATTGCGGTAACCCTCGCAGCGGCCCAGGTCG
>JANPCW010000184.1:0-3705 GCA_031431155.1 Janthinobacterium sp.
GCCAGTTCCGCTTCCAGCTTGCGCAGCGTGATATCGCCGTCGATCGCATAGTCGAGTGCAGCCCGGTCCAGCGGCGGCGTTTCCTGCGCCACATAGGCCATGCGCCACTTGGCGGGGAAATCGATTTCGCCCTGGTCGACATGCAACTCGCCGCGCAGCAGCGCGAACAGGCTGGATTTGCCGGCGCCATTGGCACCAATCAGGCCGATCTTGTCGCCGGGATTGAGCGTGATATCGACTTGCTCGAGCAGCGGTTTGATACCGCGCATCAGGCTTACTTGTATAAAACGTATCATGTTTTTTGCTTTGTAACTTGGTTATAACGCGGGGTGGTCAACACAACCCCGGCACTGCGGGCGTTGAAACTTGCTTCTTATTGCAATCGATTATTGCAACTGATTATTGCAACTGATCGGCCGTGAGCAGGAACACCATGTCGTCGCCGGCGCTGGTGGTAAGCCAGGTCAGTCCTAGCGCGCCGAATGCCGCTTCGGCAAATTCGCGCTCGTTGCCGATTTCAATCATCAGCACGCCGTCCGGCGTCAGCCGTTCAGCGGCACCGGCGATGATCTTGCGCACCAGGTCCATCCCGTCATCGCCGCCGTCGAGCGCAATCCGGGGCTCGCGCAGGTATTCCTGCGGCAGCTTGCCCATCGAGTTTGAATTGACGTACGGTGGGTTGGCGATGATCAGGTCGTACTTTGTGACGGGCACGATTTGATACAGGTCCGATTCGATCAGGGTTACCCGACCCTCTAGCTTGTAGTCCGACACATTGCGGCGCGCGACGGCCAGCGCGTCGGCAGAAATATCGACGGCATCGACTTGCGCATTGGGGAACGCATCCGCCATCATGATTGCGAGGCAGCCGGAACCGGTGCACAGTTCAAGAATGTGCTCGACCGCGTCAGGATCGCTCACCCACGGGGAAAACTGCTCCGGAATCAGTTCGGCGATGAAGGAACGCGGCACGATCACACGCTCGTCGACATAGAAATTATAGGTGCCCAGCCAGCCTTGATTGGTGATGTAGGCTGCCGGAACGCGTTCAACCGTGCGCCGTTCGATCACGGCCAGCACGCCGGCCACTTCGTCGGGCAGCAGGCGCGCATCCAGGAACGGGTCAAGCTTGTCCAGGGGAAGCTTGAGCGTATGCAAGATCAAATAGGCGGCTTCATCCAGCGCTTCGGCGCTGCCGTGGCCAAAGAACAGCTTGGCCGTATTGAAGCGGGTAACAGCATAGCGCAGCAGGTCGCGCGGCGTGGTGAACGGGCTGGGGCTAACGGTCGGGGTCATGGTTTATTCTCGTTGATACGGTATTTCATGGCGCGCGCTGCACCGTGGACTGTTATAGAAGCAAGTTTTCCATCGTGCGCCGGTAGATATTCTTCAGCGGATCAATGAAACGCAGTTCTATATGCTCGTCAATTTTGTGGATGCTGGCATTCGGAGGGCCGAATTCTATCACCTGCGGGCAGATCTGCGCGATAAAGCGACCATCCGAAGTGCCCCCGGTAGTCGACAATTGGGTTGTCACGCCCGTTTCCACCAGGATTGCGGCCGTCAGCGCATCGCTCAATGGTCCGCGCGGGGTCAAGAATGGCCGGCCATGCAGCGTCCATTTCATCGCGTACTCGATATCGTACTTGTCAAGCAGCGCATGCACGCGTTGCTGCAAGCCTTCAAACGTGCTGGCGGTCGAAAAACGGAAGTTGAAATCGATCACGACCTCGCCCGGAATCACGTTCGAGGCGCCGGTCCCGCCATGCATGTTTGAAATTTGGAGCGAGGTGGGCAGGTAATATTCATTGCCGGCGTCCCATTGTTCGGCCACCAGCTCAGTCAAGACAGGGGCCGCCAGGTGAATCGGGTTCTTGGCCAGTTGCGGATAGGCGATATGGCCTTGCATGCCTTTAATGGTCAGCTTGCCGCCCAGCGAACCGCGCCGGCCATTTTTGATCATGTCGCCCAGCGTATCGGCCGAGGTCGGCTCGCCAACCAGGCAGAAATCGATCTGCTCGCCGCGCGCCTTGAGCAAATTGCACACGAGCACGGTGCCATCCGTGGCCGGACCTTCTTCATCGCTGGTGATCAGGAACGCGATCGAGCCCTTGTGCTGCGGGTGCGCCGTGGTGAATTCTTCCACTGCCACCACGAATGCCGCGATCGAGGTTTTCATGTCGGCCGCGCCGCGCCCGTACAATTTTCCGTCGCGCTGGGTCGGCACGAATGGATTGGAGGCCCATTGCTCGGCAGGGCCGGTTGGCACCACGTCGGTATGGCCGGCAAACACCAGCAGTGGGGCGCTACTGCCGCGGCGCGCCCATAGGTTGGTCACGCCGTTCGATTCGATCGTCTCGCAGGCGAAGCCGAGCGGTGTCAGCAATTGGATCAGACGGGGCTGGCAACCCTGGTCGTCGGGCGTAACCGAGGACAGCGCAATCAGTTGTTCGGACAGCGCAAGAGTTTTTGATGTGCTCATGTGGGATTACTTGGACGAGAGGTTGAAAATTTGGCGATACTGCGCATCGGAAAATCCGACCTGGAACTGGTCCGGACCTTGCAGGACCGGGCGCTTGATGACGGACGGGTATTCGAGCATCAACTCCAGCGCGCTGTCGGCGTCCGAAATGGCATCCTTGCGCTCTTGGGTCAGGCCGCGCCAGGTCGTGCCTTTGCGGTTGACCAGCACTTCCCATGGAAGGTGCACCAGCCAGCCCGCCACAACGGCACGGGTCAGGCCGTTCTTCTTGAAATCGTGGAACACGAAGGGTTGGTCATGCCCGGTCAGCCAGACTCGGGCCTTTTTGACGGTGTCGCAGTTGGGGATGCCGTAGACGGTCAGGTGCATGGTGATCAGGTGTTGAGCGTAAATTCAGTGAAACACGCTTCGCCGGCTGGCTGCTTGGTTTCCGGTTCGATCGTGTTATTGGTGCTGTCGCGGCCATTATTCAATAGCCACAGCAGGTTGCTGGCCGAGTCGGCATGGGCGAGCGCCTCTTCCTGGCTGATCGAACCGTCTTTAACCAATTGCAGCAGTGCTTCTTCGAACGACTGCGAGCCTGGCGAGAGGCTCTTTTCCAGCGCTTCCTTGATCAGGCCGATTTCGCCTTTTTCGATCAGGTCGGAAATATAACGGGTGTTGACCATGATTTCGACGGCTGCGGTGCGGGTGCCGCCCTTGACCGATTGCACCAGGCGCTGGCAAACGATGGCCTTGATGGTCGAGGATAGATCCTGCAACAGGGCAGCGCGATTTTCGATCGGGTAGAAGCTGATGATGCGGTTCAGCGCGTTGTAGCTGTTATTGGCATGCAAAGTGGCCAATACCAGGTGGCCGGACTGGGCGTAGGCCAGCGCGGCCGCCATGGTTTCCTGATCGCGGATTTCGCCGATCAGGATACAGTCGGGCGCCTGGCGCATCGAATTGCGCAGCGCGGTATAGAAGCTGGCCGAGTCAGTGCCGATTTCGCGCTGGTTGACGATCGATTTCTTGTGCCTGAACAAGTACTCGATCGGATCTTCCAGCGTCAGGATATGACCGGAGCGCATCTCGTTGCGGTAGTCGAGCATCGAGGCGATCGAGGTCGACTTGCCCGAACCGGTGGCGCCTACCAACAGCAGCAGGCCGCGCTTTTCCATGATCAGCTCAGCCAGGATAGGCGGCAATCCGAGCTCGGCCAGCACCGGGATCTGGTTCGGCAC
>JANPCW010000185.1:0-3786 GCA_031431155.1 Janthinobacterium sp.
GTTCGGCCTCGGCCAAGGGCCGGCGATTGTCTCGAAAAATTACGCCCAACTCGGCATCAAGTTGCCGCAATACCAGTCGCATGGCGTCGCCTCCGACGAATACATCCGGCTGGCCGGAAGGTCGGCAGAAGGGGTGCGCCTGCCATCGCCGTCGCTGCTGGTAGCCAGTACATTGCCGGCCAGCGATCTGCAAAAAGCGGTGGTCGTCAATTATGACAAGATCTACAAGGAGCATTTCAAGGTAGCGCCCTCGACCTTCGGCGGCTATGCACTCGATGCACTGATGCTGGCGGTCGAGGCAATCAAGCGCGCAGGCTCCACCGACCCCGAGAAGATCCGCGCTGGCATTGAGCAAACCAAGGGGCTGGTCGGTACCACCGGTATCGTCAACATGTTGCCGACCGATCATATGGGTCTGGACCTGGCGGCGTTCCGTATGCTCGAGGTCAAGAACGGCAATTGGGTTTTTCTCCAGTAACTCCGCAGGACGGCGCAGCGGCTGCCCGTCTCCATCCGATCGCACCACGCCTTGCGTGGCCCGATGGAGGCGGCTGCCGCAGGCGGCGTAACGAAAGCAGGGGAATCCCATGATGTCGCAATTGATTCAGTTCATTTTTTCCGGTATCACGACAGGCTCGACCTATGCACTGGCGGCGCTCGGGTTTACCATCATCTATAACGCAAGCGGCGTCATTAACTTTGCCCAGGGCGAATTCATCATGCTGGGCGGCATGTCGGCGATTTTCCTGGTCGACGCCGGCCTGCCGCTGCCGTTTGCCATCGTTCTGGCGGTCGGCATCACGGGGCTGGCCGGATTGCTGCTGGAAAAATTGGCGATCGAGCCGGCCAAGAACGCCGAGGTGGTGGCGTTGATTATCATCACGATCGGCGCCTCGCTGACGATCCGCGGCTTGGTCCAGGTCTGGCTCGGCAAGGGCACCCACGCGCTGGCGCCATTTTCCGGCGACACGCCGATCTCATTCTTCGGCGCCAGCCTGATGCCGCAAAGCTTGTGGGTGATCGGCGTCATGCTGCTCACCGTACTCTTGCTGAGCTGGTTTTTCGGACGCACGCTGCTGGGCAAGGCGATGCTGGCGACCTCGCACAACAAGCTGGCGGCGCAACTGGTGGGCATCAACACGCGCCTGATCTTGTTGTTATCGTTCGGCATGTCCGCGGTATTGGGCGCGGTCGGCGGCATCATCATCGCGCCCATCGCCTACACCTCGTATGACGCCGGCATCATGCTCGGGCTGAAAGGCTTCGTGGCGGCGGTGCTGGGCGGACTAGGCGGGGGCGTCGGCGCAATTCTCGGCGGCCTGATCCTGGGCATCGTCGAGGCGATGACGGCCGGCTATGTGTCATCGGCCTACAAGGATGCGGTGCCGTTCGTGCTGATCCTGCTGATCCTGTTTTTCAAACCGAGCGGCCTGTTCGGTTCCAAAGCCTCGGAGCGTGTATGAAAATGCCTCATTCCCGCATGCTTCGTTCCCGTTATACCGGGCTGGCGATCTTGGTCGCTGCGCTCGCCATCCTGCCGCTGCTGACAGTCAACGCTTTCTACCTCGATGTGGCCACCCGGATCGCGCTCAATGCAATGGTCGTGATTGGCCTGAACCTGCTGCTCGGCTATACCGGGCAGATCAGCCTTGGGCATGCCGGTTTTTTTGGCATCGGCGCGTATGCTTCGGCCATCCTGTGCAGCCATTTCAACTGGCCGCCGCTGCTGGCGCTGGCCAGCGGCGCGTCGGCGGTCGGGCTGCTGGCGTTGCTGGTGGCGCGCCCGATCCTGAAACTGAAGGGCCATTATTTGGCGATGGCGACCCTCGGGCTCGGGATCATCATTTCCATCGTGATCAGCAACGAGGCACGTTATACCGGCGGCCCGGACGGCATGGCGGTGCCGCCGTTTTCCGTGTTCGGGGCGGCAATCGCGGGCGAACTGCAGTGGTACGCGCTGGCCGCCACGCTGCTGGTGCTGGTCGCGTGGGGCGCGCTGAACCTGATCGACTCGCCGTCCGGGCGCGCATTGCAGGCGATCCATGGCTCCGAAATCGCGGCGCGCGTGGCCGGCATCGATACCACCGGCTGCAAGGTGCGCGTCTTCGTGCTCTCGGCCGTGGTGGCCAGCATTGCCGGCAGCCTCAGCGCGCACTATATCGGCTTCGTCACGCCCGGCATGGCCGGCTTTTTCCATTCGATCGAGTTGGTGACGATGGTGGTGATGGGCGGCATGGCCTCGGTGTTCGGCTCGATCATCGGCGCCGCCTTGCTGACGCTGCTGCCGCAACTGCTGTCGAGCTTCGAAGGCTGGGAAACCGTGATGTTCGGCTTGATCCTGATGCTGACCATGATCTTCTTGCCAAAGGGGCTGGTGCCGACCATGCGCCTGCGTTTCGCTGCGGAGGGCCGCTGAGATGCTGACCATCCAAAATCTGTCGAAGAGCTTCGGCGGTGTGCATGCGCTGCAGGATGTCAGCTTTTGCATCAAGGCCGGCGCCATCCATTCCGTGATCGGGCCCAACGGCGCCGGCAAGACGACGCTGTTCAACCTGATCACCGGCGTGTATGCACCCAGCAGCGGGGCGATCATCTTCTGCGATGAAAATGTGGCGGGAAAGTCGCCCGATGCGCTGGCACGGCGCGGCATGAGCCGCACCTTCCAGAACCTGCAGATCTGCATGAACATGAGCGCGATCGAGAATGTGATGGTGGGCGCCCACCTGAGCTTGAATCAGAGCTTGTTCGGCGCACTGCTGCGCCTGCCTGCACAACGCCGCGCCGACCACGCCTGCCGCGAGAAGGCGGCGGCCCTGATGGAGTTTGTCGGGGTCGGCAAATACATCAAGTCGAACGCGGCCAACATGCCGTACGGGGCGCTGAAACGGTTGGAAATCGCGCGCGCACTGGCGGCCGAACCCAAAATGCTGTTGCTCGACGAGCCGGCCGCCGGCCTCAACCATACCGAGACTGGCGAGATCGATTCCTTGATCTCCAAGGTCGCGCAATCCGGGGTGACCGTGGTGCTGGTCGAACACGACATGAAGCTGGTAATGAACCTGTCGGACCATATTCTGGTCCTCGATTATGGCAAGAAGCTGGCTGAAGGCACGGCCGCTGACATACGGGCCAACCCGGATGTGGTTGCCGCCTATCTGGGCGCACCGGCTTGAGGAGGCCATTCAATGAAAAACATGACGATCGACCGTAGCGCACCAGACGGGCTTTGGCCCGCCGGCAATCCGGCGCAGGGCAGGGGCGCCAGCGCAGCGTGCCTGATGCCGGCGCCCCCATCCATTCTCGACATTCAGGGCTTGACCAGCCACTACGGCCGGATCCAGGCACTGCACGGGATCGATCTGCGGGTCGGGCAGGGGCAACTGGTGGCGCTGGTCGGCGCCAATGGCGCCGGCAAGACCACCTTGCTGCGCGCCATTTCGGGCGTGCAACCGGTTAGCGGCGGCCGGATCCTTTACCGCGGCGCCGATATCTTGCGCATGAGCCCGGACAAGCGGGTGCGCAGCGGCATTTGCCAGGTGCCGGAAGGACGCCAGGTGTTCGGCCCGATGTCGGTCGAGGATAACCTGCGGCTGGGCGCCTTTACCCGGTCGCGCGATGGCGTGGCCGAGGATATCGACAAGATGTACGCGCTATTTCCCGCCTTAAAGGAAAAGCGTGTGCTGCAAGCCGGGGTCCTGTCCGGCGGCCAGCAGCAGATGCTGGCGATGGCGCGCGCACTGATGGGCCGGCCGGCCCTGCTGTTGCTCGATGAGCCGAGCATGGGAC
>JANPCW010000186.1:0-2529 GCA_031431155.1 Janthinobacterium sp.
ATCGCAGGAGGGAATGTGACAACACATAGTGATGACCACGAGGCCGATGGTGCTGATCGGCAGGGGCAATTTCTTGAGAGTTTGATTGCATTCACGAAGGAGCATCGCGCCGGCCATTGGAGTGGCGATTTCTCCGAATTCATGGCGCAGGTGTTGCCGCAGGCGCCGCAGTTGCTTGCGCGCAGCTCGCACCAGTATATGTGGGACATGATCCGCTGGACCGGCTATGAAGATGTCGACGGTCACTTTCGCTGCCGCCTGTTCGCCGACGAGCTGTTCGGGATCGACGGTGCGATCGACCGCGTGGCCGATTACTTCAAGGCCGCCGCCGCCGGTTCGGAGGTGGGGCGCCGGCTCCTTTTGTTGCTCGGCCCCCCTTCTGGCGGCAAGTCGACGCTGGTCATCTTGCTCAAGCGCGGGCTGGAGGAGTACAGCTATACGGATGCCGGCGCGCTGTATGCGGTCGCCGGCTGTCCGGTGCATGAATCGCCGCTGCACTTGGTGCCGCACACCATGCGCGCCGCATTTCGCAATACCTACGGGGTCGATATCATGGGCGAGGTGTGCCCGCATTGCCGGGCCCGCCTGGAACAACAATTTGACGGTGACTTCCTGAAGATGCCGGTCGAGCGTATGTTCATTTCCGAAGCCGGGCGCAGCGGTATCGGCACCTATGCCCCGCATGACCCGACCACGGCCGACCTGGCCGATCTGGTGGGCTCGGTGGATCTGTCCAAGGTGGCCGAGTTCGGCGACGAAGGCGATCCGCGCGCCTGGTCCTGGTCCGGCGCGGTCTACGCGGCTAGCCGGGGCGTGCTGGAGATGATTGAAATTCTCAAGGTGAAACGGGAATTCCTGTATCTCTTGCTCACCTTGACCCAGGAAAAAAACGTCAAGGTTTCGCGCTTCCCCCTTATCTACCTGGACGAGACCATCCTGGCCCATACCAACCTGGCGGAATTTCGCAAGTTCTTGCAAGAGAGCGAAAACGAGGCCCTGCTCGACCGCATGGTGATCATCCAGGTGCCCTACACGCTCAACTACAAGGAAGAAGCGCGCATCTATAAGAAGCTGATCGCATCGGCCGCGCCGGCGTTTCGCGACGTCCATCTCGATCCCCATGTGTTGCACGCGGCCGCCGTGTTCGCAATTTTGAGCCGGATGCAGGAAGCCGAGGACAAGGAGTCCGAACTGGTCAAGAAAGTGCGGATCCATGCCGATGAAGAGGTCGAGGGCGTCAACCGGGCCGACGCCAGGCGGGTCAAGGAAAAGGAGAAAGCGCCGGATGAAGGCTTGGCCGGCGTCTCGCCGCGCTTCGTGATCAACTCCCTGTCCCAGGCGATCATCCAGTCGAACCAGAAAAGCTTGACCACCATGGATGTGTTGCTGGCGTTAAAAGACGGGATCGAGAATGACGCCCGGATCGATCCCAAGAAAAAGCGCAAATGGGTCGACTATCTGGTGCTCACGCGCAAGGATTTCTATAACCGCTGGGTCAAGGAAGACGTGCACAAGGCGCTGTTCGTGTCGTTCGAACAGGAGGCCCAGGATCTGCTGAACAAGTATCTCGATGAAGTCGAGGCCATGCTTGACAATCGCCAGATCAAGGATCCGATCACCAACGAAGAGCGGCGCCCGGATGAGCGCTTCCTGCGCGGGGTCGAAGAGAAGATCCACATTTCCGATTCGGGCAAGCAGTCGTTCCGGCAAGAGGTGGTGCGCAAGGCCATGGGCGCCTACAAGCGCGGCGAAAAGTTCACGCTCGACAGTCATCTCCCCTTGCACGATGGGGTCCAACAATATCTGTTCGAGCAGCGGCGTGACGTGTTGCGTCTGGTCAGTTCGGCCAAGCGCCCTGACGACGAAGTCAAGACCAAGATTTCGGCGGTCGAAAAACGCCTGGTCGATGAATATGGTTACGACAGCCACAGCGCGCGCGAAGCGCTGAACTATGTCACAACGCTGCTGTCGCAGGAATAGAACGGTAGGACGGCCGCTTTAACCAGATGAAAGCTATGCCAAAAGAGGTTCCCGGTGAATCAGTCAAGCGATCAATCCACCCAGACGTCTTGGTATGACCTGTTCTCGCGCGGCGCCCGGGACTGGTTGCGCCACAATGAGAAAATTCGCGAGGCGGTGCAAGCGCACCTGCCGGACCTGATCGCCGGCCCCGACTTAATTACCGGACAGCAAGACCGGACTGTGCAAGTGCCGGTCCGCTTGCTCGAGCACGCCCGCTTCCGCTTGGCCGATGGCCGCACCCAAAGCGGCGCCGGCCAGGGCGAGGGCGAGGAAGGCGAGATCATCAGGCCCGGCCAGTCCGACGGGCACAAGGACGGCAACGAGCCGGGCGAGGGAGGCAATCAGGATGGCGAGCTCAAGTTGCTGCTTGAGTTTTCCATCGACGACATCATGGATTGGCTGTGGGAAGAATTGAAGCTGCCCGATTTGAAGCCCAAGCGTAATTACGCGATGGATGAGCAGGAGCTGGTGCGCGAAGGCTGGGACAAGCGCGGCGCGCGCTCGCGT
>JANPCW010000187.1:0-10152 GCA_031431155.1 Janthinobacterium sp.
CACCACGCCGCCGCTGGTGCTGGTCGTTTCGCGCCCCATCGCGACCGACAGACCGATCGACGCCTTGTCCCCGTAATAGTAGGCAGCGCGCAGCTCGGCGCTATGGGCAGTGGTGTCGAAGGCGCGGCTGGGGCGCCAGGCCAGCGCCCAGCTGTAGGCCCCGACGTAGCGCTCCAGCATCAGCAGTGCCTGGTTTACCCTGGCGTCGCGATACGCAGTCGACTTGGCGCCGCCGTGCAGCAGCCAGGCCGGGGCGAATTCGTATTGGAGGTTGGCGCCCACCGCATTGCGCGCCAGCACCCGAGGGCTGGGGCTGGCACTGACCTCGACGCTTGCGCTCAGCAGCGCGCTCAACGGCCATGCGTACAGGCCGCTCAGCTGGGTGTCGCTCAGGCCAAAGCGCCGTATCGTGCCAAGCGCGAGTTCGGCCAGTTGGCGCGGCCCCAGGTCGCGTTTGACGCGAACGGTGAGCTCACGCCAATCGGGGCTGCCGTTGCTCAGCGTATCGTTTTGCAGGTCGGCACCGAAGGTCGTGGTCGGTGCCGGTTCGGCCGCCCATACCGGCGCGCTCACGCACAGTGCGGCAATCAGCGCGGCGCGTGTTAACTGCATGATTTTTCTCGCAAGAAGCGGCGCAGGCGGGCCAGCAATTCGTTCGGCTGAAATGGTTTGACGATGTAGTCATTGGCGCCCGCGTCGAAGGCCCGCACGATGTCCGATTCCATGCTCTTGGCGGTCAACATGACGATTGGGATTTCTTCCCAGCCCGGCTGGGAGCGGATAATGCGCACCAGTTCGAATCCATCGAAAAACGGCAGCATCACGTCGAGCAGGATCAGTCCCGGCAGGTTGGCGCTGGTTTCGATATAGTCCCGGGCAACGCGTCCGTCGGCACAGGCCTTGACCCGATAGCCCTGGCGTTTGAGGATGAATGTGAGCAACAGCCGGATGTGCTCATCGTCCTCGATGACCAGGACGCAAGATTGATCTTCAGACGAAGTTGGCATGATATACAGCACGGAATTTAGTGATTTAGTGAATTATAAAGGGGAATTAATTCATTCAGGCTGCAAACGGAAGTTAATTGCGAAAATTGCGCAACCACTTTCAAGGGCACCATTTGCGCTTGCGCACGGATCCAAACAGCGCGTAAATCGCCCGTTCACGTCGTGCTCAGCGATTGCAGTCGGGCCGGCAGCATGGTGCTACCTCGATCCGCTAAGTGCAGCTCATCGACTGGCTGCGCATCTGGGCGACCGAAAATTGCATTCCATCGATTTGGACTATCAAAAATCCGGTCACCTGCTATCTTGGAATTGTCCCCGCCAACCTGATTGCTGGCGGCGGCGACATTGGTTTCAAATCTGCAATTCGTGTTTCGGAGGGCATTATGAACAGGTCGTTAATTACCGCCGCAGCCGCTGTAACCTTGCTGGGCATCTCATCGTTCCAGTCAGCGCAGAGCGCTGACCCTGCCAACCAAAGCGTGCAAGTGCCTGGTAAGGCAAGTTACAAATTGGCACCCCAGGAATTTGTTGATTACGCGCATTCCTATGTCCTGGAAACGGGCCACACGCTTAAGCTGCGGCAACAGGTCAACCGCTATTTCGCGCAACTGAAAGGCGAGTCGGAAGTCGAGATTTATCCGCAGGAGCCCGGCGCCTTTGTCTCGCAATCGGGCGCGACACTCGCATTCAAGGATGAGGGCGATATGGTGATGGTGACTTCGTTAAACCGGCTGCAAATCGCATCGACTGAGCCTCAGTTCGAAGGCGTACAGATTGCATCGAAGTAGGGGGATTTTGCGCGCCTGAGCCGTACGCACGCCGCACTTGCGCTGGTTGGGAAATCAATCGCGCCTGCGCAGTCGGCGCAACAGCCCCTCGACATCGTCTGCGACCGGCACGCCGTGCCGGCGCAACAATTGCACATGCAGTACCAGGTTTTCAAGCACCAATTTGGCGGCCACGGCCAGCAGAGCCAGGTGCCGGTCCTGCTCGTTGAAGTTCTCCATCGCCCCCGCCATCTCGCACAGGTGCGCGGCAACCAGTTCGCGCAGTTCTTCCTCCTCGAACGGCAGGTCGGCAAAGTCGATCGGGTCTTCCATTTCAACTGCCTGCATCAGCGCTGCGAGTTCTTTCGGGGTGATTGACATAATCCGGCTCCGTTGTGCGCACGCTCATATTCTAGGCTAAGCGGGGCGACATTGGCTTCGATTCAAGTTAGAATTTTAGCCAACAAGATTTAATCAACAATTACCGGGAGCGGCATGGCACGATTTGTTTTTACTCAGCAATTAGCGCGTTTCATGGCGGTGCCGCAAGTCGATACGGGCGCTGCAAACCTGCGTAGCGGGCTAGAGACTGCGTTCGAGGCCCATCCCCGGCTGCGTGGCTATGTGCTCGATGATCAGGGGCATTTGCGCGACAATGTCGTGATTTTCGTCGATGGCATCCGCACCCGCGAGCGCATCAAACTGGACGATCCCCTCACCGCTGACAGCGCCGTGTACGTGCTGCAAGCACTCTCTGGAGGTTAAGGATGAACGAACTTGCCTATCTCGCGACCCGCAAGGGCCTGTTTGAGCTGGCGCGCCGCAACGGTGCATGGACCATCGGCGCGATTCACTTCCTGGGTGACCCGGTGACGATGGTGCTGCCTGACAAGCGCGATGGCGCAGTGTACGCCGCGCTCAACCTTGGCCACTTCGGCGCGAAAATGCACCGCAAGGATGCCGGCAGCAATGACTGGACCGAGATCGGCGTGCCGACCTACCCGATCAAGCCGGACGACAGCATCGATCCGGTCGAGTGGAAACTGCGGCAAGTCTGGTCGCTGGCGGCGGGCGGACTCGACGAGGCGGGCGTGCTGTGGGCCGGAACCCTGCCGGGCGGCCTGTTCCGATCGAACGATCGCGGCGCAAGTTGGGACCTGGTGCGCTCCTTGTGGGATGTGCCCGAGCGCAGCCTATGGTTTGGCGGGGGCTATGACGTTCCGGGCATTCATAGCATCTGCGTCGATCCGCGCGATAGCCGCAAGTTGCTGGTGGGCGTGTCCTGTGGTGGCGTCTGGAAAACCAGCGATCGAGGCGCTAGCTGGTCGCTTAGTGCAAAAGGCATGCGCGCCGTCTACATGCCGCCCGAACAGATAGGCAATGAGGCGATCCAGGATGCACACCGTATTGTGCGCTCCGATGGCAGCCCGGATGCATTGTGGTGCCAGCACCATAACGGGATCTGGCGCTCAAGCAACGATGGCACCGATTGGCAGGAAGTGAGCGGTGCGCCGGTATCGAGTTTCGGCTTTGCGGTGGCAACCCACCCGCGCGATGGCGGCACTGCCTGGTTCGTGCCGGCGCAGGCCGACGAGCGGCGCGTGCCCAAGGACGGCGCGCTCGTTGTCACGCGCACCACGGATGGCGGCAAGTCGTTCGTCGCGTTGCGCAGCGGTTTGCCGCAGCAACACTGTTATGACCTGGTCTACCGACACGGGCTGGCGCTGGCCGATGATGGGCGCACGCTGCTGATGGGATCCACCACGGGCGGCGCATGGATCTCGGAAGACGCGGGCGACACTTGGCAGACGATTTCAAGCACGCTGCCGCCCGTTTATGCAGTCAGTTTTGCGTAAGCCTGGAATGGCCTGGAGCGCTTCGATAAGTCGGCTATAATTGCCTGTTAATATCAATACGCCAACACTGCATTGCCCATGAACCTCAAGAGCCTCGCGAGTGCCCTCGGTATTTCGAAAACGACTGTCAGCCGGGCCTTGAACGGGTATCCCGAAGTGAATGCGCGCACGCGCGAACGGGTGCTTGCCGCGGCTAAGGAAGCTGGCTACGAAGCGAACCCGATGGCCCGCAGCCTGGCAGTGGGCCGCACCAGCGTGATCGGCATGATCTATCCACTGGTGCCGGCCAATCTGGGCGATCCGATGTTCCTCGGTGTGGTGGGTGGCATGTCGGAGGCGCTTGAACCGTTGAAGATGAACCTGATCATCGCGCCGGTATCGCCGTACAACGAGCTACCCTCGTACGAGCAAATGGTGCGCGGGCGGCGGGTCGATGGGCTGGTGGTCGGGCGCACCCTGGTACACGATGAGCGCATCGCTTATTTAGTCAAGACGGGATTCCCGTTCGTCGCGCACGGGCGCACCGAAATTGGGCCGCCGTACGCCTGGTTCGATTATGACAACGAAGCCGGCATCAAGCTCGCACTCGAACGACTGCTCGGTCTGGGACACGCGCGGATCGCCTTGATCAGCGCGCCGCTCGAACTCAATTTTGCGCGCCAGCGTTTCAATAGTTTTGTGGCGACCATGTCCGCCGCCGGCACGACTGTCGACCCGCGCTACCTGGTCGAAAACATCGTCGACCGGCGCACCGGCTATCAGGCGATGCAGCAATTGCTGGCGTGCTCGCCGCGCCCCACCGCCGTGATTGTCGATAACCACTTGTCGGGCGTAGGCGCCGTGCGTGCGCTGCTCGACGCGGGGGTTGAAATCGGCAAGGAGATGTCGGTGATCGTTTGGGGCAGCGCGGAAGACACGCTGACCGGATCGAACGTCACCACGATCGACCAGCCCCAGCCACGCAAGGCAGGCGCCAAGATGATCGAGATGCTGTTGGCGCTGGTGGCCGGAGCGGCACCGGCGACCCAGCAAGTGCTGTGGCAGCCGGTGCTGCTGCCCGGCGCCTCGGTCGGCCCGTGCAGGGCGTAATGCGTAGGGCGGAAAAGCGGAGCGCCTTCCGCCGGAGTCGCCACCGGCTCGGCGCCACCGGCTCGGCGCCACCGGCGGATAACGCTGCGCTCATCCGCCCTTCTACGTTGAACTCATGTTGCTGCGGCACTGGCCCGCCGGGCCTTTCCGCCCGGTTGAACTACATGTTGCGGCGGTACTGCCCGCCGACTTCAAACAGCGCCGTCGTGATCTGCCCCAGCGAGCACACGCGCACCGCATCCATCAATTGCTCGAACACGTTTTCATTGTCGATCGCCGCTTGCTGCAGCGCGGCCAGCGCTGCCGGCGCCTTGGCTGCATGGCGCTGGTGGAAGTCCGCCAGGCGCGTCAGCTGCGATTGTTTTTCGTCGTCGGTCGAGCGCGCCAGTTCGATCTTTTGCGGCACTTCGTTGGCCTTCGGGTTGAGGAAGGTGTTCACGCCCACGATCGGCAAGGTGCCATCGTGCTTCTGATGCTCGTACAGCATCGACTCTTCCTGGATCTTGCCGCGCTGGTAGCCGGTTTCCATCGCGCCCAGCACGCCGCCGCGTTCGGCGATGCGCTCGAATTCCTTGAGCACCGCTTCTTCGACCATGTCGGTCAGTTCGTCGATGATGAACGAACCCTGGTTCGGGTTTTCATTCTTGGCCAGGCCCCACTCGCGGTTGATGATCAATTGAATCGCCAATGCACGGCGCACCGATTCGTCGGTCGGCGTGGTGATCGCTTCATCGTAGGCGTTGGTGTGCAGGCTGTTGCAGTTGTCGTAGATCGCGATCAGCGCTTGCAGCGTGGTGCGGATGTCGTTGAAGTCGATTTCCTGCGCATGCAGCGAGCGGCCCGAGGTCTGGATGTGGTACTTGAGCTTCTGGCTGCGTTCGTTCGCGCCGTATTTGTCGCGCATCGCGATGGCCCACAGGCGGCGCGCGACGCGCCCCAGCACCGTGTATTCGGGGTCCATGCCGTTACTGAAAAAGAACGACAGGTTGGGCGCGAAATCGTCGATGTGCATGCCGCGCGCAAGGTACGCTTCGACGAAGGTGAAGCCGTTCGACAAAGTGAACGCCAGCTGCGAAATCGGGTTCGCGCCCGCTTCGGCGATGTGATAGCCGGAGATCGAGACGGAATAGAAATTGCGCACCTGGTGGTGCACGAAATACTCCTGGATGTCGCCCATCACCTTGAGCGAAAATTCGGTCGAGAAGATGCAGGTGTTCTGGCCCTGGTCTTCTTTCAGGATGTCGGCCTGCACCGTGCCGCGCACGTTTTCCAAGACCCAGACGCGGATCTTGGCCGCTTCGTCGTCGGTCGGCTGGCGCTTGTTCTCGATCGCGAATTTCTCGATCTGCTGGTCGATTGCCGTGTTCATGAACATCGCCAGGATGGTCGGAGCCGGGCCGTTGATGGTCATCGACACCGAGGTGCTCGGACTGCACAGGTTGAAGCCGTCGTACAGCACCTTCATGTCGTCCAGCGTCGCGATCGACACGCCCGAGTTGCCGACCTTGCCATAGATGTCGGGACGCAGCGCAGGGTCGGCGCCATACAGCGTGACCGAATCGAAGGCGGTCGACAGGCGCTTGGCATCCATTCCTTCGGACACCAGCTTGAAGCGGCGGTTGGTGCGGAACGAATCGCCTTCGCCGGCGAACATGCGGGTCGGGTCTTCGTTCTCGCGCTTGAAGGCGAACACGCCGGCGCTGTACGGGAACGATCCGGGCACGTTTTCCAGCATCAAAAAGCGCAGGATTTCGCCGTGGTCTTCATAGCGCGGCAGCGCGACCTTGCGGATGCGGGTGCCCGACAGCGTGGCCGAGACCAGCCGGGTGCGGATTTCCTTGTCGCGGATCTTGACGACGTAATCGTCGCCGGCGTAGGCGGCCTGCATGTCGGGCCACATCGCCAGCAGTTTCTTGGCCGGGGCGTCCATTGCGCTGTCGCGTTCCGTGATCAGGTCGTCGAAATCGGGCGCCTGTTTGCCGGCCGCTTGCAGCATGCGCTTGGCTTCCTGCAGTTGCTGGCGCTCGCGTGCCAGCTTGACCTGCTTTCGGGTCAGCTTGTGGTAGCCGCGCACGGTATCGGCGATCTCGGCCAGATAGCGGGCGCGTGCGGCCGGCACGATCACGTGCCTGCTGCTCGAGTACTTGACACCGACCAGCGGCAGCTTGCCCGGTTTAGTCTTCAGGCCAAACTTGACCAGGGTCGGCAGCAGGCCGTGATACAAGGCGGTCACGCCATCGTCGTTAAAGCGCGAGGCCTGGGTGCCGTACACCGGCATTTCGTCGGTGGGCTGGCTGAACAGTTCGCGGTTGCGCTGGTACTGCTTGGAGACGTCGCGCAGCGCATCTTGGGAACCCTTGCGGTCGAATTTATTGATGGTGATGAAGTCGGCGAAATCGAGCATGTCGATTTTTTCCAGCTGCGAGGCGGCGCCAAATTCCGGCGTCATCACGTACATGCTGACGTCCACGTGCGGCACGATGGCGGCGTCGCCCTGACCGATGCCGGAGGTCTCGACGATGATCAGGTCAAAGCCGGCCACCTTGCAGGCCTTGATCACGTCGGGCAGCGCCGGCGAGATTTCTGAACCTGCTTCGCGCGTGGCCAGGGAGCGCATGAATACGCGCGGTGCCGGCTTGTCAGCGGTTCCCCACGGGTTAATTGCGTTCATGCGGATCCGGTCGCCCAGCAGGGCGCCGCCGGACTTGCGGCGCGACGGGTCGATCGAGATCACCGCGATATTGATGCCGTCTCCCTGATCGAGCCGGATGCGGCGGATCAGTTCATCGGTGAGCGAGGACTTGCCGGCGCCGCCGGTGCCGGTGATGCCCAGGGTCGGCACGGCCAGGCCGGCTGCCGCGTCTGTCAGGGCCGCGCGCAGTTCCGGGCTTGCCTTGTCGTTTTCCAGCGCCGTGATCAGTTGCGCCAGCGGGCGGTGGCGCGCCGCGATGTCGCCGCTTTGTAGCGGCGCCAGGGTGGTCGGCGAGTAGGTCGACAGGTCGATATCGCACAGCTGGATCATCCACTGGATCATCCCGACCAGACCCATGCGCTGGCCGTCTTGCGGGCTGAAAATGCGCGCCACGCCATAGGCATGCAGGTCTGCGATTTCTTCCGGCACAATCACGCCGCCGCCGCCGCCGAACACCTTGATATGGGCACCACCGCGCTGCTTGAGCAAGTCGATCATATACTTGAAATACTCGACGTGGCCGCCCTGATAGCTGGAGATGGCGATGCCTTGCACGTCTTCGGCCAGGGCCGCAGCGACCACTTCCTCGACCGAGCGGTTGTGGCCGAGATGGACCACTTCCACGCCGTTCGATTGCAGAATGCGGCGCATGATGTTGATCGAGGCGTCATGGCCGTCGAACAGCGAGGCGGCAGTGACGAAGCGTACCTTGTTGGCCAGTTTTGGCGTTGCAGGGACTACGGGAAGGTTGGCGGCGCTGGAGAGGTCGTTCATGATGTCCTTGTGACTGATGCAGGCGGGATCGTGGCGTTAAGGTAGCTGACGTTAACGTAAACGTCAAGCGCTACCGTCAAGCGGGACGGCGCGAAGAGTAGCGCGCCGTATGAATTGGCATCCATACGGCGCAATAATATTGCGCTCTACGCTGCGTTGCGTGTTTCGCCAGCCAGCAGACTCGCTTTTTCGACACGGAATGCGGCAACTGCCTTTTCTTTCACGTGGCCGAAGCCGCGTATCTGTTCCGGCAGATTGGCCAGCGCGACAGCTTGCGCCAGGTTAGCAGGGCTCAACTTGGGCAGCAGGGTTTCGATCATCTGGCGGTATTCTTGCACCAGCGCGCGTTCCATCTTGCGCTCGTCGGAATAGCCAAAAATATCGAACGTGCCGCCGCGCAGGCCTTTGAACTTGGCCAGCAGCTTGAATGCATGCCACATCCACGATCCGAATTCGGCTTTGACCAAGTGGCCCTGCGCGTCTTTTTTCGAGAACAGCGGCGGGGCCAGGTTGAATTTGACCGAGAAGTTGCCTTCAAACTGTTGTTTCAATTGTTCGACAAAGCGGCCATCCGTGTACAGGCGCGCCACTTCGTACTCGTCCTTGTAGGCCATCAACTTGAAGTAGTATTTCGCCACCGCCGTGGAGAGCCTGGTGCCTTGGCCCAGGCCAGTTTCGGCCGTACGCACGCGCTTGACCAGCGCTTCATAAGTGGCCGCGTATTCTGCATTCTGGTACGCGGTCAGATAGGAGATGCGCTGTTTGATGATGGTGTCCAGGCTTTGCGGCATCTGCACCACGATCGCCTTGCCCGGCGTCGCGATGTTCTCGACGCGCTTGAAATCGACTGCGGCGCGGCGGCCCCACAGGAAGCTTTTTTTGTTGGACGCGATGCCGACGCCATTTAATTCGATGGCGCGCAGCAGCGACGCTTCGGTCAGCGGAATGCGCCCCTTTTGGTAGGCGAAACCGAGCATGAACAGGTTGGCGGCGATCGAGTCGCCCATCAGCGCCGTGGCCAGGGTGGTGGCGTCGATGAAGTGGGCGCTGTCCTTGGAATCGCCGTTGGCAACGCCCACCGATTCCATGATCAGGGCCCGCACTTCGTCGGCCGGATATTGCCAGTCGGCGTTCTGGGCGAAGGTGCCTGGCGGCGTTTGATGCAGGTTGACCACGACCGTGGTGCGGCCCGGACGCATTTTCGAGATCGCGTCCTGCGCGCCGGCGGTCAGCATGTCGCAGCCGAGCACCAGGTCCGCTTCGCCGGTGGCGATGCGCTGGGCCCGGATGTGGGCCGGCGATTTCGCGACCTTCACGTGCGAGGTGACCGAACCGTTTTTCTGCGACATGCCGGTCATGTCGAGCACCGATGCGCCTTTGCCTTCCAGATGCGCGGCCATGCCCATCAGCGCGCCGACGGTGATCACGCCGGTGCCGCCGATGCCGTTGATGAGGATGTTGTAGGGCGCATCGCAGGCCGGCAAGACCGGTTCCGGCAGCGCGCCGAAGCCATCGTCTTCGTTGTTCTTCGTCACGCCGGTCTTGGTCTTTTTCAGCGCGCCGCCTTCGACCGTGACAAAGCTTGGGCAAAAGCCCTTGACGCACGAATAGTCCTTGTTGCATGACGATTGATCGATCGTGCGCTTGCGGCCGAACTCGGTTTCCTTGGGCAGGATCGAGGTGCAGTTCGACTGCACGCCGCAATCGCCGCAGCCTTCGCACACGGCTTCATTGATGACCATGCGCTTGGCCGGATCGGGGAACTCGCCTTTTTTGCGGCGCCGGCGTTTTTCAGCCGCGCAGGTCTGGTCGTAGACCAGCACGGTCACGCCCTCGATCTCGCGCAAGCGCTTCTGCACCTCGTCGAGATCGCGGCGATGATGGATGCCGACATTCTGCGGGATGCCGCTGTCGACGGGATACTTCTCCGGCTCGTCGGTGACGACCACGACCTCGCGGGCGCCTTC
>JANPCW010000188.1:0-3529 GCA_031431155.1 Janthinobacterium sp.
CAATACCCAACTCGACGCGCGTGTTCTGCTGCGAACGGCCGAGCTGGAAAATGCCAATGCCAAGCTGTCACGTGCCAACGACGAAAACGCCCGGATCGCTGCGGCACTGCGCCGCAGCGAAGCGCGCCTGCGCTTGATCAACGACAGCATGCCATTCCTTATCGGCTACGTCGACAAGGATGAAAAGTATCAATACGCCAACAAAGGCTACTCGGATTGGTTCGACATCCCCGTCGAGAAAGTGATGGGCAGCAATGTTTTGGAAATCATCGGCGACGAGGTCTATTCCCAGGTCAAGGGATATATCGAGCAGGCTCTTTCCGGGAAACAGCTTACCTACGAGTATCAAATGGAGCGCCAGGGCAGGACCGTCTTTGCCCGTAGCACACTGGTGCCGGAGATTTCACCGGAAAGCGAACCATTAGGATTCTTCACCTTCTCCCAGGATATTACCGAGCAAAAGCACATGCAGGCCGCCCTCGTCCAGGCGCAAAAAATGGAGTCCCTCGGTCAGTTGACCGGCGGACTCGCCCATGATTTCAATAACTTGCTTACCGTCATCATCGGCACCCTTGTTGTGCTGCAGGAACATCCACCCAATGCTGCCGAGGTCAATGAGTTTGTGGAACCGGCGCTGCAATCGGCCCGCCGCGGCGTCCAACTGATCAAGCGCCTGCTCACTTTTTCGCGCCAACAACCGTTGGAACCCGAGTCGGTCGACATCGCCCGCCTGATCAGCGACATGAGCAAACTGGTTCGCCGCTCGCTGCCCGAATCGATTGCGGTCTCCACCGATGTGTCCAATGCCGCGATACATTGCCTGGTCGATCCAGGTCAACTGGAAAGCGCACTGCTTAACTTCGTCATGAATGCGCGCGATGCGATGCCTGAAGGCGGACGCCTTCACATTTCTGCCCGCCCCGTCGAGCTATCGACCGAGGCTGCCGTGTTCGAAGTGCCGTCTGGCTCCTACGCAATGATCGAAGTTACCGATAACGGTTGCGGCATGGATCCAGCCACCCTTGCGCGCGCGTATGAACCGTTTTTCACGACCAAACGTTTCGGCCTGGGCAGCGGTCTCGGGCTGTCGATGGCTTACGGGCTTGTCAAACAGTCGGGTGGCGGCATCACCATGCAAAGCCAGTCCGGACAGGGCACCACTGTGCGGCTGGTGCTGCCGCTGACCCGGCACGAGGCTGCGCCTGATGCCCCTTTCGATGAGGCCGTATTGCCCCACGCAGGGGAACTGGTTCTGCTGGTAGAGGACGAGCCAAATGTCCGGCGCGTCGTACGCCAACAGCTTATCGATCTGGGCTACCCCGTGATCGAGGCTGAGGATGGCGCGCAGGCGCTGGAAATGGTCGCTCAAATCCCGGATATCGCCATCGTGCTCTGCGATGTCGTCATGCCCGGCGAAATCGATGGCCGCCAATTGGGCAAGCAGATCATGGCCAGTCACCCGCAGATGCGCATCACGCTCATGAGCGGTTACAGCGACGATGCCAACCAAGTACGGACCGATGATCTGCCGCTGCTCACCAAACCCTTTATCCGGCAAGATCTCGCGCGTGCACTGCTGCTTGCCGGCAAAGGAAATCCATGAAAACCGACGACGAACGGGAGCACCAACAACTGATCGCCATTGTGGAGGACGACCGCGATGTCGCCCGCGTCATCGAACAAGTGCTCAGTGATTTTTCTTTCCGCACGGTCTTGTGCCGCAACGCCGCGGACTTGTTGCGTCGCCTGCGATCAGTCAGCCCTGACCTATGCATCATCGACCTTGGTCTACCAGACATGGATGGCATCGAACTGATGCAGCGCGTACGGGCCCAGTCGTCGTGCGGTATTTTGATACTCACCGGTCGAGCCTATGTCAGCGATCGTGTCATGGGGCTCGAATTGGGCGCCGATGACTATGTGCTGAAACCTTTCGAGCCAAGGGAGCTCGTTGCCCGGGTGCGCAGCATCCTGCGCCGCAATGAAACTGCTCCAGCGGTTGGCACTGCAGCCCAGCCGCAGATCGCGGCGTTCTCTGGCTGGCAGTTCAATGTCGCCAATAACACTTTGTACGCGCCGAACGGAGTGAAGAACCAGCTCAGTACCTCGGAAGCAAACTTGCTGAAGGTGTTTGTCAACAACCCTAACCGCATCCTGAAACGTGAACAATTGTTAAATACGCGCGACCTAACGTCGGCCGATCGCAGCATCGATGTGAGCATCTCGCGCCTGCGCCGAAAGCTTGAACCAGATGCCGGTAGCCACGCATTCATCAAGACGGTGTATGGGGCGGGCTATCTTTTTCTTGCATCCGTAACGTGGCCCGGCAAGGATGGGCTAGCTCATTGAGACGCCCGTGGCCCGTCAAAAACAACCGAGCAGCGCAATTTCTCAACCCGCGATCTTTCTGATCTCGTAAAAAAAGCAGCCCGCAGGCTGCTTTTTTATTGTGTGACGATCAGCGTCAGAACTGGGCGTCGCTCAGCGCCAGCACGCCCGCGCTGCCATCGACGATCGCCGTGCGCAGCCCGCCCGCTTGCGACAGGATGTGATCGGCAAAGAAACGCGCCGTCCCAATTTTCGCCTGGTAGAACGACGCATCGCCGTCGCCGGCATCGAGTTTTTGCTGCGCGATCACGGCCGCGCGCGCCATCTGCCAGCCGCCGAGCACGATCCCGGCCAGTCTCAGGTACAACACGCTGCCCGAGAACACGGCTTTGATGTCCGACTTCATGTTGGCGGCAACGTAGTCCACCACGGCGTCGAGCGCAACGCTGCCCTGCGACAGCTGGCGCTGGATGGACTGGAAATGGGGACCATTTGCGCCGCCAGCCTGGCCCAATGCCGCCAGCTGCGCTTCGGTCGCGCGCACTTGGGCGATGATGGCCCTGGCTGTCGCGCCGCCGTCGCGCACCGTCTTGCGCCCCACCAGGTCGTTGGCCTGGATCGCCGTGGTGCCTTCGTAAATGGTCAGGATCTTGGCATCGCGGTAGTGCTGGGCAGCGCCCGTTTCTTCGATGAAGCCCATGCCGCCGTGCACTTGCACGCCGTCGCGCGTGACGTCTTGCGACATCTCGGTGGACCAGCCCTTGATGACCGGCACCAGATACTCGTACACGGCCAGATTGGCCGCGCGCGTGGCCGGATCCGGATCGTGGCGCGCGATGTCGCTGATGCCGGCGCCCACGTAGGCCAGCGCGCGCGCCGCTTCCGTGTGGGCCCGCATCGACATCAGCATGCGCCGCACGTCCGGGTGATGGATGATCGCCACCGGGCCGGCAGACCCAGCCAGGTCGCGCGACTGCACCCGGTCCTTGGCGAACGCGACCGCCTGCTGGTAGGCGCGCTCGGCCAGGCCGATGCCCTGCATCCCGACCCCGAAACGGGCCGCATTCATCATGATGAACATGTATTCCAGGCCGCGGTTTTCTTCGCCCACCAGGGTCCCGGTGGCGCCCCCATGGTCGCCAAATTGCAGCACCGCCGTTGGGCTACCCTTGATTCCCAGCTTGTGTTCGATCGACACGCA
>JANPCW010000189.1:0-3132 GCA_031431155.1 Janthinobacterium sp.
GTCGATGACATCACCCCGCGTGTTCTTTTCTGCAAAAAAAATACTTTTGTGATCGGCGACTGCGCCAGCGAGTGCTTTGTCTGCGATGGCTGCATCTACGAAGCCGGCGGCATCGAGTCGAATCACGTCGTGCCAGTGACGCGCGAAGCGGTCACCACCCCGGAACTCACCTTGCGCGCAAAAGACGAGGATCGCCGTGGCATTTTCCCAGAAGGTGCGCTCGGCGCGCATGACCTGGGCGTGGCGGTTGGAAACTCCACCCCCTGCAGATACGCGGCCGCGTCGCAGCGTATCGCGCGCGGTTCGCTTGGCTCACCGGTCGAGCGGCCACCGAACTCCAACATGACGGCGGGTGCGACATAGCCAGTGCCCGTTGCCAACGGGGTGTAGTCGATGAACACTTTATCGCCCTCAGACCGCACGGTGGCCGGTAGGCCATATTGCTCAAGGTCCTGCTTGAGACGTGGCACGATCTCGGCGCCGACCCAGTCCGACAGGCGCGCACGAATCTCCTTGCTCCACTTCTTCTCCTGGCTCTTGCTGGCCGGCAGCGGCGCATCTGCATCGCCCACCAGATCGCTGGCGATAGCGCGGATGTCGTAGGTCAGGTCCACGCCTTCGGAGAAGCGCCGAATGACGCCGTAGGCCTTCGACAAAGACGTGCCGCCTGAATACCAAGTGGCCAGCGTAGGGGCCGACAAAGAGGTGCCGCAGCGACCAGACCACCCAGATGTCTTTTTCCAGCAAATGGGGCAGGAGGCCCGATGTGTTGGCTGCCGCTTCAAGCGCGTCCAGGCGTTCGGCGTTGGAGAACTGGAAGAACTCAGCCATGGGCTACCAGGGCACTGATCTCTTGAGCCATCCAGGTTGGCAGGCGCGCCCGTGCCGACGCAACTTCTTTCAGCGCCGACGGCGGCAGCTTGGCGCGCAGTTTCTGGATCGCTTCCCCGGCTTTTTCCGGGCCCAGCCAAGCCAGTGCCCGCACCACCTCGCCAGCAGCCCGCCCAGGAAAGATCAGTTGCCAAATTGGTGCGTGCCGGAACTCGATCATTTGCGCGCCCAGTTTCAAGCGGCGGCTGGGGCCGGACGTGAGATAGACCGCCCGCATCGGCACCTGCGTGGTCAGGCCCAGCGCGTTGGCGGCAGCGGCGCCGTGTGACACGATGGTTTCCCCACGCTGGTTCGCCAGACCCTCGACCATCTTCACGGCCGACGGTGCACGGGTGCCAAAGCGGCTTTCTACGGGCAGGACATAGATACCGCGGCCGGCACGCAGCAGGGCGCCGCGCTGCACCAGGCGGGACAGCACTTGATCCACGGCTGCGCGACTGCCCAGATGCAACAGTTCTTTGGCGACCAAAGGCGTGCCCTCCGGCGCGCCGCTGGCGTGTGCTAAGACTTGTTTGGCGAGGGTCCGCATGGCGATATCTCCTGATTGGTAGAATTATGAGGCCATTTCTGACACTTTTCAAGTCTTAAAGCTCAATCCGAAGTTGTCCAAAGTGGATGGGATCCCGATTCGTTGGCGGCGGCCCCGGGGCGAGCTTTCCTGTAAATGCCGGTGCGCGCATTCGATCACGGCCCCGCAGCGACTACGGCCTATTCCCATCGCGTTAATTGATAATTCTGGAACAAACACCATCAAGATCCCAGACCGTACTCATGATGACTGTTCGGTCAGTCAAGGGGCGACGAATGACTGCCCGAGACTGTGAGGCGCCGGCGCGGCGCGCACTGGCGCCTCACCGGCTGATATCGAACGTTCGCTCGGCCGGCCGGAATTTGCGTCGGGCGTAAATTAATGAACATCGACACACTCCCGTAATAATTCCCCCATAGAATCATTAAATCCAGATTCTAAAGATGCAAAATGCCCAGCGAAACGCCAAGTCTTTCTTCCAAACCGCGCGACATAGTCTTTGCCAAAACGCCGAAAGGCCGGGCCGAGGTGGCGCAGCGCAGCACGGGACTGAACGGCAAGCAGCGTAGCATGTTGATCATGCTCGACGGCCAGAAGCGCCTGAGCGTCATCGCCACGTTGCTGCCCGAGCAAGAAGTGGCAGGGATCGTCGACATCCTGCTGGAATTTGAACTGATTGCACCACAGACCGAGGTGGCCGTTTCCGCGACAGCACCGCAAACCGCGACGGTCGACCGCACTCTCACGTCTGCCGCCGCACAGCCCGCAGATTCCGCCAAACTTTTGCGCATCAAATCCATGATGACGCGCAGCGCCGAAACCCACCTCGGCCTGATGGCGGCGGAAGTCGTGCGCCGCGTCGAACAGGCCTGCGACGAAACACAACTGCTGTCCGTCCTCGGCCACTGGCACATGGCAATGCGCGAGTCAAAATACGGCAAGGACGTCGCCAGCATGCATCTCGAACAAATCAAGGCGAGCTTTCGCGGCGAGGACATGATTGCTCCGCCGTCGCCGGTAATGTGAAGCGCTAACGGCGCGGTCGACAACACCACGGCGTAAGCCGATTCCATTGTCATCTTCACATGCGGTTGATATCCCCTTGCCATATCCGTCATTCGAAGTATGCTGTTATCAGCATGGGACTGGCACTTGGACAAGGGCCAAGCGCGTAGACGCCACCATCTATTCCGGGTTATCAGCTCAATTTGCTCGCATTTCGTCACAGCCCGGTCACATTCAGGTGCTATTTTTTCGGCAGCCTCTCGTTGAGAGGCAAGGAGAGAGACATGAAAAAATACCAATTAAAACAAAATTGCCCGAACTGCAGGCAGGCCAGCGGTGTAGATATCATTTATGGCGATGTTGATGAGTTAAGCGAAATCCTTCACAGTGCCCTGACGAATGGTGACGTTGTGCTGGGAGGCACTAGTCGCAAGTGGGATTGGGAAGAAGAGTTAATTGATACCAGGTGCCTGCGATGCAAGCACATGTGGCATTCGTGGCATAAGACCTTGGCCGAGACATCGCAGGCTGGTTCTATGTCGCGTCATCTAGAAGTTGAAAACGGGAGCGCGGGCCAGGCCGGTGCACGGCAAGTTTCCCGGCTGCCAAATCATTTGCGCGTGTGGGCAATCACCCAAACGCTGCGCCATCCGAGGCCAACATAATTTCTAAATATCGGTTCGGAAAGCCCAATAAAAGCTGTCGAC
>JANPCW010000190.1:0-1861 GCA_031431155.1 Janthinobacterium sp.
TTGGGTGCGCCCAGCATGGGCGCACTCCTGTGGGTGAAAGTCCCGCCGCGAGCTGACCACAGTGAGCGAAGTGAAGCGCAACTGCATGAGGGCAACCGAGTGTGGGAAGGAAGCGTGGAGCATAAATCATGAGCCGATGGACAAGAACCGCATAGAAGGCGCTGCCAATCAGGGCGAGCGGGCCCATATCCGCGAAGCTCTTGTGGTCAAGGAGAGGCGGCGTAAATGCGGCGGTTGTGTGATGAAGGAGTGCGGCCCTTACCTGGGGACGCCCCGCCTTGTGCCTGAAAGGGCGACGAGGAGAATCGGAGCGGGGTCTCAGCAAAGGTCATAGTAGTAGGTGGTAGCGCCGGGAAGGCTCGACCCCGCCGACGAAGGACCGAACGAGTAGGAGTGAATCCGATATGTCGATGCAGAAAGCACAGCGTCAGATGCCCGCGAATGCGGGACGGGAGGCCGTAGGGCAAGGTGAAGCCATGCCCGATGCTTTCAGCGACGAAGCGTTCTGCCCGCGGCATGCATCCGGAGACATGGGGTCAGTGCTGCTGCAAGCGGCGCTGACGACAGAGAACCTGCGGCGGGCGTTCAAGCGTGTGCGTGCCAATAAGGGAGCCGCTGGCGTGGATGGGCTGGATATCAACCAGACCTCGCGTAATCTGGCGACCGTGTGGCCGCATATACGAGAACAACTGCTGGCAGGGACGTACCGGCCCAGCCCGGTTCGTCGGGTGACGATCCCGAAACCAGATGGTGGCGAGCGCGAGCTTGGCATTCCGACGGTGACGGATCGCCTGATCCAGCAAGCACTGCTACAGGTGCTGCAACCGATACTTGACCCCACTTTCAGCGAACATAGCTACGGCTTTCGTCCGGGCAGGCGTGCGCAAGATGCGGTGTTAGCCGCCCAAGCGTATGTCCAGTCTGGTCTGCGAGTCGTAGTCGATGTCGACCTGTCGAAGTTCTTTGACCGAGTCAACCATGACATCCTGATTGACCGCCTGAGGAAACGCATCGATGACGCCGGAGTGATCCGTCTGGTTCGTGCCTATCTGAACAGCGGCATCATGGATCATGGCGTGGTGCAGTCGCGAGATGAAGGAACGCCGCAAGGCGGACCATTGAGTCCGTTGCTGGCCAACGTGATGCTCGATGAAGTGGACAAGGAACTGGAACGGCGCGGCCATCGCTTTGCGCGCTACGCCGACGATGCGAACGTGTATGTGCGCAGCGTGCGGGCGGGTGAGCGGGTGATGGCGCTGCTTCGGCGCCGCTATGCCAAGTTGCACCTCGTGGTCAACGAAAGCAAAAGCGCAGTGGCGAGCGTCTTTGGTCGCAAGTTCCTTGGTTACAGTCTGTGGGTGGCGCGTGGGGGCGAAGTCAAACGCAAGGTGGCCGCGAAGCCGCTGGAAACGTTCAAGCAACGCATCCGGGAGCTGACTCGCCGATCCGGCGGGCGCAGCATGTCGGACGTGGTGCAACGATTGCGCTCCTACATGCTGGGATGGAAGGGGTATTTCCAGTTGGCGCAAACCCCCAAGGTATGGCGCAGACTCGATGAATGGCTGCGTCACAGGCTGCGAGCTATCCAGCTCAAGCACTGGAAGCGCGGAACGACCATGTATCGGGAATTGCTAAAACTTGGGGCCGCGCCATCGGTGGCCCAGCGAGTGGCGGGTAACAGCCACAGTTGGTGGCGCAATAGCGACAGGCTTCTGAAAACAGCGCTGACTATTAGCTATTTCGACCGCTTGGGTGTACCTCGCCTGTCTTGACCTCAACTGCTCGAACCGCCCGGTGCGGACCCGCATGCCGGGTGGTGTGGCAGGGGAGCGGCCAACTTGGCCGCCCCCTATGCCGATTG
>JANPCW010000191.1:0-6568 GCA_031431155.1 Janthinobacterium sp.
GTTCACATAGTCCACGCCGCCTTGGAGCGCCGGTTTCAACCGCGTTTGCGACAGGCCGCGATATCGGTAGTCGCTCACAACGGCGGCATTGAACGTCAGCGCATGGTCCGGCTTCGTTTCTTCTGCCTGGGCCAGACCTGCCCCCAGGGTGGTCAAAGCCAGAGTGATCGCTGCGGCAAGGGTCAGGTTCGCGGTCAGGTTATGCATGGTGAGTTCCTTTTGGATGGACGAGTGAAGCGGTTGCGATTTAAGATGAATGCGGGATCAGTGTGTTCACTTAGCATTAGCAGAAGTCATGCCAGCTCTCCTTGCCCCGGCTGACCACATTTGCCAATGGAACCGCATGATTTTTGTATTTTTTCATAGGAACCAGCTCCCCGCGACTTGATATTCGCCCAAGCGCGCACCACATTAATGCTAACTTGCACCACTTTGGTGCATACACCAAAACCGAGGATGAAACATGGACTTGAACAATTTTTTTAACGACCTGCAAGGAAAGATTAACCACGCAATCGAAAACTCGCCTGCCAAAGACATTGAAAAGAATGTCAAGTCGATGATGACCCAGGGATTTTCCAAGCTCGACCTCGTCACGCGCGAGGAATTTGACGTGCAAAGCCAGGTCTTGGCCAAAACCCGAAGCAAACTCGAAGCGCTCGAGCAGCGCGTGGCCGAACTGGAAGCGAAGCTGACGACGCCGCTGTAAAAAAGCGAGAAGGCGTCAAGTATTGGCGCTTCTCAAGTCTGTCACAGACCAAATATCGTAGTATTTCAGGAGCACGTCCCGCCGAACGATCGCAGCAAGGAGCACGATGAGCTTAGTCGTCTTGATGAGCCGGGCCCTTGCCGGGATGGAAGCGCCCGCCGTCAGCGTGGAAGTGCATCTGGCCAACGGGCTGCCCTCGTTTGCTATTGTCGGCCTGCCTGACACCGAGGTGAAAGAGTCAAAAGACCGGGTGCGCGCCGCACTCCAAAACGTCGGCTTCGACTTTCCCTCCCATCGCATCACTGTCAACCTGGCCCCTGCCGACCTGCCGAAAGAATCGGGACGCTTCGACCTGCCGATTGCACTGGGGATTCTGGCGGCATCAGGTCAAATGCCGCGCGACCAGTTGGACCAGTACGAATTTGCCGGCGAATTGTCGCTGACCGGCCGCTTGCGCCCGATCCGTGGCGCATTGGCGATGACGTTTGCGATGCACCGACGCGCCGGAGGCAAACCACGCGGCTTTATCCTTCCGCGCGAGAATGCCGCGGAAGCGGCATTGGTGAAAGAAGCCCACATTTAGAAGCCCACATTTTTCCGGCCGATACGTTGCTCGATGTGTGCGCCCACTTCGCTGCCAGCACGAAGGATTCAAGGCTGACACGGCATTGCGCCAATGAGATCCATGCCCCGCCCGTGTATCCAGACTTTTCCGACGTCAAAGACCAGCAACAGGCCAAGCGTGCGCTCGAAGTGGCCGCCGCCGGACAGCACAGCGTGTTGTTGATTGGCCCGCCCGGCGCCGGCAAGACCATGCTGGCGGCGCGCTTTGTCGGCCTGCTCCCGCCCATGAGCGACGACGATGCGCTGGAGGCGGCCGCCGTGCAGTCGCTCACGGGCGGCTTTTCCAGCGTCAATTGGAAAGTGCGGCCGTACCGGTCGCCGCACCATACATCGTCCGGCGTTGCGCTCGTTGGCGGAGGCAGCATGCCGCGCCCGGGAGAAATTTCGCTGGCCCATTGCGGCGTCTTGTTCCGACGAGTTGCCCGAGTTCGACAAGCGCGTGCTGGAAGTATTGCGCGAGCCGCTCGAAACGGGGCACATCACCATTTCGCGCGCCGCGCGCCAGGCCGACTTCCCTGCCCGCTTCCAGTTGATCGCCGCAATGAACCCCTGCCCCTGCGACTACCTCGGGCATGCGTCGGGCAAGTGCCGCTGCACGCCGGACAACATCGCGCGCTACCAGGACCGGATCTCCGGCCCGCTGCTCGACCGCATCGACATGCAGATTCAGGTCGGGGCGGTCGCGGCCGATACCTTAAGCGCGCAGGCCGATGGCGAGGCGTCGGGCCTGATCGCACAGCGCGTGGAGCTGGCCTACCATCTGCAAATGGCGCGCCAGGAAAAAACCAATCAGCGCCTTGGCACGCGCGAGATCGACCAGCATTGCCGGCTCGATGCGGCCGGTGAGCAATTGCTGCGTAGCGCGATGACGCGTTTGCACTGGTCGGCCAGAGCCTACCATCGCGTGCTCAAAGTGGCGCGCACGATCGCCGATCTGGCTGCCTGCCGCTCGATCGCGCCGCACCATGTGGCCGAAGCGATCCAATATCGGCGGGCCCTGCGCGAACGTTAGTCTGGGCGCCGCAGGCTGGCCCTAGTATTTGCTTCGGCGCGGCGCATGCTGCTACCATCTGCCCATGCAAAATAGATTCCGCCCCACCCTCCTGCTAGCCCTGACCCTAGCCGCTTCCTTGCTGTTATCGGCTTGCAGCCCCCAATATGACTGGCGCGATTATCGCAGAGCTGACGCATCGTTCTTTGCCGTCTTTCCCGGCAAGCCATCGACCCACGCGCGCGACATCGATCTCGATGGCTTGAAAGTGACCATGACCATGACTGCCGCCGAGGTCAACGGCACCATGTTCGCCGTCGGCAGCGCGAAAGTGCCGGACGCGACCAAGGCGCAGGCTGCGATCAAGGTCATGAAGTTGGCGCTGCTCAAGAACATCAACAGCACCGTCAAACACGAAAAAACGGCCAGCGCGACCCGCGTCTCGGGCACGGCACGCATGCAGAACGCATCGATCGAGATTGAAGCGAGTGGCGTCCAAAACGGCACGCCGATGCTGCTGGTCGGACGATTTATCGCGCAGGACAACCGGATCTACCAGGTCATCGTGCTTGGCAAGGAAAAAACCGTGTCGCGCGACGCGATCGAGATGTTCATGTCCTCATTCAAACTCAACGAATGATCGCATCGCTGACGGGCGCACCCGCGATGCGCGCCTTTCTGTGCTTTGCCGGGGCTTACTTTCTGTCATATGCGCTGCGCTCCATCAATGCCGTCATCGCGCCGGCCCTGATGCTTGAAATCGGCTTGTCGAACGCGGACCTGGGGCTGCTTTCCGCCGCCTACTTCGTTGGCTTCGCCGCCTTGCAATTGCCGCTCGGGATCTGGCTTGACAAGTACGGGCCACGCCGAACCGAAACGGCCCTGTTATTGTGCGCCGCCGTAGGTTCCGCCGTGTTCGCGACCAGCAGTTCCCTGCTCGGCTTGTGGGTAGGGCGCGCGCTGATCGGCGCCGGCGTCTCGGCCTGCCTGATGGCCGCCTTTAAAGCGTATCGCCAGTGGTTCGCCATCGAACAGCAAAGCCAGCTGGCCAGCTCGATGCTGGTGGCCGGCACTGCTGGGGCATTGGCTGCCACTATCCCGGTCACGGTGGCGCTGCCGCTGATCGGCTGGCGCGGGATATTCTGGACCATCTGCGCGCTGCTCACGCTGGCCGCGGCCGCGATTTTTATGCTGCTCCGGGATATCGAACAACGCTTCGCATCGGGCGCCAGCAAGGCCGGGCCGCACACAGACGATGGCGGCTATCGTCGCATTTTCAACAGCCCGTACTTCCGCCGTATGGGACTGATCGGCCTGGTCAACCAAGGCATTTTCATCGCCCTGCAAACCTTGTGGGCGGGCCCGTGGATGATAACGGTGCTCGGCAAGAGCGCGCAGCAAACCGGGCAAATTCTGTTCGCTTTCAATTTCGGCTTGATGCTGTCCTATCTTGGCCTCGCTTGGTGGGCGCCGCGATTGATTGCGCGCGCCGGCTGGAGCCTGCACCGTGTGATCGGGGTTGGCCTTGGCGGCACGCTCGCCGCGCAGCTCGCGATACTGCTGATCGATGCGCCATGGGCCTGGGTCCTGTGGCTGCCGCTGGCGCTGTTTGTGACGGTCACCACGCTGGTGCAAACCCACGTCGCGCTCGCGTTCCCGGCGGCGCTTGCTGGTCGCGCCAATGCTGCCTACAATTTGATGCTGTTCATCGGTGCCTTTGCCGCACAATGGGGGATCGGCGTGCTCATCGACGGATTTACGATGCACGGGGCATCGGCATCGGGCGCCCTGCGCGCCGCCTTTGCCATCTGCCTTGCGCTGCAAGCGCTTGCCCTCGTCGGATTCTTGCTTAATCGCGCCCAACCGGCGCATTCATGATTGCGAATCGCACAATGACTGCTCCATCCGACGCGGCGCTGTCGCTGCTATCGCTTTGCAAGAGCTTCGCTCGTCCCGCGGTCGATCATTTGGATCTCACGGTCCGGCGCGGCGAGCTGTACGCGCTGCTCGGACCGAATGGCGCGGGGAAAACCACCACCTTGCGCATGGTCGCGGGGCTGCTGGCACCCGATTCGGGCAGCGTCGCCATTCTCGGCGTCGATTTATCGGCCGATCCGGCCCGCGCCAAGCAGTCAATGGCTTATCTGCCGGACGACCCTATGCTGTACGGCAAACTCAAGCCCACTGAGTACCTGGAGTTTGTTGCCGGTCTGTGGGGCATTTCCCCGGTTGATGCCGAGCCGCGTGCACGCCGCTTGCTCGATTGGCTGGACCTGACGCCGCACGCGTACGAGCTGACTGAAGGCTTCTCGCGCGGCATGAAGCAAAAGCTGGCGCTGGCCGGCGCGCTGATCCATCAACCGCAGTTATTGATTCTGGATGAACCGTTGACCGGGCTCGATGCAGCCGCTGCGCGACAGGTAAAGGATCTGCTGCTGGCCCACGTTGCCGGCGGCGGCACTGTCATTCTTACCACGCACATTTTGGAGGTGGCCGAACGGTTGGCGCAACGGATCGGCATCATTCAACATGGCCGCTTGATCGCGGAAGGCACACTTGATCAATTGCGCGCGCAAACGCCTGGCGGCACGCTCGAAGACGTGTTCCTGCACCTGACAGCGCAGTCGTGAAAGCGCTCTTCACATTTGCCCCCGCTAGCGCGCTTTGGTTGCTTACCCATGAAGCAAAGCTGCTCTATTACGGCGCAGGACTGAGCCACGCGAAAGGTGCCGGGAAACAACGCGGCATGAGCCGGGGGAGCATCATTTGGTGGGTCATACTGCTGGTGATGCTGCATGCCGGGGCCGGAATCGTGATGAGCGGCATGACACCAATGGTCGGCGCTGCGCCGGTCAAGTTGGCGATGCTGATGGTTGGCATTCTTGCAATTATATTTATGCTGATGTTGTCGATGGGATTGAAGGCCAGCGTTGAAGCCTTGTTCGAACGTGGCGACCTCGACCTTCTGTTGTCATCGCCCCTGTCATCGCGCAGCATCTTCAGCGTCAAGTTAGCTGCTGTCGCCGTCAGCGTGGCTGGCATTTTCCTGTTCTTCCTTGCGCCATTTGCACACGCCGGCGTGCTGTTCGGTCAAGCGCGCTGGCTCAGCATTTACCCAGTTTTTGCGAGCATGGCCCTGATTGCAGCATCGTTGGCGATGCTGCTCACGCTTGGATTGGTCAAGCTGTTCGGCGTGCGCCACACACGCGTTGCTGCGCAAGTGCTGGGAGGCCTCGCCGGTGCCGCAGTTTTCCTCGCGTCCCAATTATTCTCCTCGTTCGGCGAGTCGTTGCAGGGGCGGGTCCAAAACTTCATCGTGCCGCTGTTCCAGCCCGGCGGTATGCTCGGGCCGGGAAGCCTTGCCTGGCTGCCCGGACAGGCGCTCCTGGGCCAACCTGGGCCGTTACTTGGGATGGCCCTCTTCGGTCTGATGGCATTTTGGCTCACGATCCACTTTACGCACGCTTTTTTCGTAAGCGGCGTCCAGCAATCGGGCCATAAGGAAAACCAGGCACGCCCGGCAGGCGCGCTGAAATTTCGCTTTCGCAACAATCTTTCGTACAACATATTGCTCAAGGAATGGCGCTTGATCGCACGCGACCCCCAGCTCATTTCACAGGTGCTGCTGCCGCTGCTCTATTTGCTACCGGTATTTGGTCTGATCTTCGTTGGCCAGGAAACCCGGCTGCCAGGCATTGCAAGCGGGATGACCTATCTGTGCGGATCACTCACCACCGCGCTCGCATGGATCATCATTGCCGCTGAAGACGCCCCTGACCTGCTGCTCGCGTCGCCCGTCAATCCCAGAACGATCGCGCGCGCCAAACTGGCCGCGGTAATCATCCCACCGCTTGCGCTGGTCCTGCCGGGCTTAACCTGGATCGCAATCTCCCAGCCGACCAGTGGGTTACTGATCGCCGCCTGCGTTGCCGGATCCGTTGCCAGCGCTGGGCTGATTTCGTTGTGGTGCGGACACCCGAGCGCGCGCGGCCAATTCAAGCTGCGCGCAAATGGCAACCTGATCATTACCACGCTCGAAACGACCAGCGGTTTCGCCTGGACCGGTGTGGCTTTTCTCAGACTGAAAGGGATTGCCGAACCCGGATCTTCTGGTCATCTGACGATCTGGGCAGCGATGGTATTGAGCATTGCATTCGGCATCGTCTGCTTTGCCTGGATCATACGCCGTCGACCTTGATGAAGTACAAGATTCAAGGCACGCTCCAGGTGACCGGACGATCAAG
>JANPCW010000192.1:0-7020 GCA_031431155.1 Janthinobacterium sp.
CTGCACGATGCGCTGGCCATTCCCTTGTTCGAAATCGTCTTGCGGCTTTATCTTGGCGAGCCCCTGCCGCAATTGGAATTGGCGCCGAATGCCGCGCTGATCCGCTATTTCACCGCGCACTCTGCCGGCCGCCTGGTTGACGCGCCGGAACCGTTTATCCATCGTGCCGATGGCCTTCTGGTCAGCTACAAGCCCTTGCGTGCCGCCGGCGCCACCATCAGTTTGACCAATTCGAACAAGGATTATCTCGGAGTGTTGCGCGGCACGGGCGCAGATGCACGGCGGCTCGGCTTGGAAATGGATCGGATCGGCAATGGCCTGGCTTGGGGGATCGCGGCATGAGCCCGATGACAATCGCAGCGCCAGACCGTGCAGCCGAGCGCGCGCGCGCAGCACACGCACGCTATATTTGCGAGCGCGTGCTCGACGCATTGCTGCGCGAAGACGTGCGCGCGTGTGTGAGCGCCGGCAGCTTGATGTCGAGCGCCGAATTGCCGGCACAGTTCGCCGGAGACGCGAACGCTGCCGGCACTTGGCTCAAGGTGGCGCATTTCGGTGACGGCTGCCTTTGGATGCCGGTTACCGAAGCGCGCTTCATGCAGGATTGGCGCAGCGCCGGCCTGCCGCTGGTGTGGCAAGAAGGCGGGCAGCTGCGCCAGCTGCATGCACTCGATGACATCATCGCTTGCTTTGCGCACGGCCTGTCGGCGAGCGCCGCCGCTTTGTTCCATGCATTTGCCGAGGAATGCAGGGTTGCCGCATTGCAGCGCGAGGTCAGTGAGAAGGAGCGGCAACGCTGGTTCGCCGAGTTGCGTGCGCGACCTGACGCCGCAAGCGGTGCCGACTTGCCGAACTGGTCGCACTGGCATGTCCGGCTGCTGCACTATGATCGGTTGGGGGCGTTTCTCGATCATCCCTTATATCCGACCGCGCGCGCCAAACTCGGTTTTGACGAGGCCGCGCTGACTGCATACGGCCCGGAATGCCAGCGCAGCTTTCAGTTGCGCTGGCTGGCCGTGCCGCGCTCGCTCTACCATCCGAGCCGCGCCGATGAACAGGGTTGGCCGTCGCTCTGGCCGAGCTTCGAAGACGTCGGCCTGCAAGCGGCAATGGCGAAAACGCATGCGTTGGTGCCGGTCCATCCCTTCGTATGGGAGCACCAACTCGACGCTTTCCTGCGCGAGAGCGGATTGCTGGGACAAGTGGCGCGCGCACCGTGGCCTTGCCTGACGGTCGCGCCGACCCTGTCGGTACGCACCGTGGCGCTGCTCGATGCGCCGGAATGGCATCTGAAATTGCCGCTGACCATACGCACGCTGGGCGCCAGGAATATCCGCACCATCAAGCCAAGCACGATCCGGGACGGCCACAGCATCCAGACCTTGCTTGGGGCGATTGCGGCGCGGGAACCGTCGATCGGCGCGCGCTTGCTGCTGACCGACGAAGAATGCGGCGCGCATGTCGACCACCGCATGTTCCTCGGCTACATCTTGCGCCGTTATCCGGCCGATGCGTTGCAAGACAGCACCTTGATTCCGGTTGCCGCGTTGACGGCGCAAACGCCAGGCGGACAGTTGGTGGTCGAACAACTGGCGGCGCAATTCTACGATGGTAATGTCGCGGCATTTTTCAACGATTATCTCGACCTGACGCTGCGCCTGCACTTGCTGCTCTGGCTGCGTTACGGCATCGCACTGGAATCGAATCAGCAGAATTCGGTCGTGGTGGTAAGCCGAAGCGAACCGCGGCTGCGTCTGCTGCTCAAGGACAACGACGCGGCGCGCATCCATCTCGATCACCTTAGGCAGCGCTGGCCGGATCTGGCATCGCATCTGGCGACGTTGCAGGATCAGCGCATCGCGGTAGCGGAACCTTTGCCGCTGGCGCAAATGTTCACCACCATCACCCTGCAGTTGAATATCGCGGTCCTGGTCGAGCGCTTTGCGGCGATCCTCGAACAGCCAACGACGGCCTTGTATGCCGACGTCCGGCAACGGCTCGAGACGGTGCTGACCGAATTGGCCGCGCAGGGCGAGGATATTGCCTTGGCGCGCCGCGTCCTGCTCGACGATGAGCGGCTGCATATCAAGTACCTGCTGATCGCCGCCACCCTGGCGGAAAAAGACGACACCGGCGCCGCCGACGTCAACAAGTTTTATGGCCGCAGCGCAGCGAATTTTTTGAGGCCGGCATGAGCAGTTCGCACCGGAGCATCATCGCTACCGTCATGCTCTGCCACTTTGTCGCCGCGTTCGCTGCGCTCGGCATGCCGCCATTCTTTGCCCTGATCCTCGATAAATCGTTGCACAACGAGGCCACCTATCTGGCTGGATGGCTGTATGTTGTGCCGACTTTTTTCACGGCGATCAGCAGCCCGTGGTGGGGCAGGCTGGCTGACAAGTACGGCAAGAAACCGTTACTGCTGCGTGCGCAACTGGGCTTGGCCGGAAGTTTCCTATTGGCTGGCTTCGCGCCCAACACCTCGGTGTTTTTTATCGCCCTGCTGTTGCAAGGGCTGCTTGGGGGGACGTTCTCGGCGTCGAATGCCTATTTGGCAAGCGTTGCCAGCGGTGCCGCGCTGATCCGCAGCTTGACGTTGATGCAATGGTCGGCCCGTGCCGCATTGGTGATTGCACCGGTCGGGCTGGGTTGCTTGATGACGGGGCTTGCATCACCGCTTGTCTTGTACCGCTATCTGGCCCTGTTGCCCCTGTGCGCCGCCGGCTTCATCTGGAGGCTCCCGGCGCAGCAAACAGCGGCGCCAAGCAAGGCGCCGGCACCGGACAAAGGAAGGACTACAGAAGCGACGCCGGCACAGATCTACCTGCTCCAATTTGCCTTCATATTCGCCACGGTGGTGACATTTCCCTACTTCGTGCCTTTTATCGGCGCCGATGCCGGCCCCGTATCGCCGGCATTTGCCGGCTTGCTGTTCGGCTTGCCGCATCTGGTGTACCTGCTGTGCGCGCTACCGCTGAGCCGCTATCTGGACCGGGGCGCTTCGATTGCCACGCTGGCACTGTCGTACCTGTTGCTTGCAGCCGCGCTGTTGGGGCAGGCAATGGCCGCGGGATTACCCTCGGTGGTGGCCTGGCGGGTCTTGATGGGAGTTGGCATGACGGCCGCTTACATTGGCCTGCATGCCTTGATCTCGGGCGTCGTCGACAGCGGCAACGCCGGCAGCACGTTCGGCTGGTTTGAAAGCAGTTCCAAATGGGGCGCTGTCGGCGCCGGCCTGATTGCCGGTAGCGCGGTACAGGCGTTCGGTGTCCGGGCCCCGTTCCTGGTCGGTGCGCTGGTGATCTTCATGACCGGCTGTTATCTCGCCGGTTTGTCGTTTTATCGTTTGCGCTCAAGCAATTCTTAATGAGAGGAAAAATCATGCAAGCAAATAATTTGGTGCGTGTGCTCGATCCGGCGCTGATGGCGCGCCAGGAAGCGAACCGCCATTCCATGAAAACTTTGTTGAACTGTTATTGCCGCGAGGTGGCAGGGCCGCAGGGGCAACTCAGTGTCGGCCCGCTATTTGGCCAAAATGATTGGCCGCAATCGGTGCACATGGCCTTGCGCAGTGGCGGGCGCATCATGCATATCCGCCTTCCCATCAGCGGTGCGCGCTTGCTCACGGTGGTGGAGGGCGCTTCCCTTACCGGCAATTACAGCTACCAATCGTCGTTCTACTGTAAAGCGCCAGCCAAGGCGTGGGACTTGCTCGATTGGGAAGGCTTGGCCAGCTTGCTGCTGCGCGAACTGTCGCTGCAAACGGAGACGCCGGAAAATGACGAATTGATGCAGCAGATACGCGACAGCGTCGGTGTGACCACGGCCCTGCTGCAGGCATCGCGCCCCGGGCCGTTTGCAGCGGAACCGATGCAGGCTTTCATCGATTCCGAACAGTCGCTGGTATTCGGCCACCCGTTTCATCCTGCGCCGAAAAGCCGGCAGGGTGTGTTGCATGAAGACATGTTGCGCTATTCGCCGGAAATGGGCGCGAGCTTCCCTTTGCACTACTTTGCGGTGCGCCGCGAAGATCTGTTGCAGCAATCGGTGCTCGACACGCCGTGCGACCAGATCGTTGCGGCGCAGGCGCCGGCCGGCCTGCTGGCCGATGACGAGTACGGGTTGATTCCGGCGCATCCCTGGCAAGCGCGCTACCTGCTCGGTCACCCCAGCGTCGCGCAAGCGATCCGCACTGGACGCATGCGCGATCTGGGGCCGCAGGGCGCACATTATTATCCGACCTCGTCGATTCGGACGCTGTTCCAGCGCGACAATCCGTATTTCTACAAGTGTTCACTCAATATCCGCATTACCAATTGCGTGCGCAAAAACGCCGTCTATGAGCTCGAAGGCGCACTGCAGATAACGAGGATCCTGCGGGCGTTAATGCCCGCGTTGCAGCAACGCTTTCCTGGCCTGCGGGTAATGGAAGAACCGGCATTTCTGTCAGTGGACTTAAAGCAAAACGATGCGCAGCGCGACAAGGAAGTGACGGAAGGGTTCGGCATGATCTTGCGCAGCGGCTTTAAGGATGGGTTGCTCCCCGGTGGCACGCCATTGCTGGCGGGCGCACTGTTTGGCAATCACCTGTACGGGGCAGCACGCATGCGCGAGTTGCTGGCGCAAATGCGGCAACGCTGCCCGATGTCGTTCGAGGCGGCTGCCGAGCAGTGGTTCTCGCGTTACGTGGCCGAGGTTATGTATCCGGTGCTGTATTGTTATTTTTCGCACGGCATCATATTCGAGCCGCACCTGCAAAATGTGGTGATCGGCGTCGTCGCGGGCGAGCCGCAGCAGGTGTTCTTACGCGATTTCGAGGGTGTCAAACTGGTGCGTGAGCGTCACAGCGAGCACCAATTGCAAGGCACCAGCGTGCAGGCGCGACAAGCGCTGTGGTACAGCAACGATCTGGGGTGGAAACGCGTGGCCTACTGCCTGTTCGTAAATAATTTTTGCGAGGCGATCAACCAAATCGGTGCCGGCAGCCCAACATTGCAGCGCAGCCTGTGGGCCCAGGTGCGGCATCACTTACACGTCTATCAAGGCCGGCACGGCAATACATCATCGGGGCTGCGCATCAAGTCCCTGCTCAGCGGCGAACCGTTTCCCGGCAAAACGAATTTGTTGAACCGATTTTTTAAACGTGCCGATCGTGCCACCACGTATGTGCCGGTCGCCAATCCGCTTGGCGCCCTGGGCAAGGAGTGCACGTGGAACTGAGACTTGGCGAAGTATTCGATAGCATCCGGGCGGCGCAGGCCCAATCAGGGGAGCCGTTGTGCGCATACGTGTACGACCTGGAAGGATTGCGCCGTCACGCCGCGCGCGTGGTCAGCGCCCTGCCGGCCGGCTGCGAACTGTTCTATGCCATCAAGGCCAATTCCGATCTGCCGATCCTGCGGACGCTGGCGCCGTTGGTGCACGGTTTCGAAGTATCGTCCGGCGGCGAACTGGCTTGGGTCCGCGAACATTTTCCCGCGGTGCCAGTGATCTTTAGCGGGCCTGGCAAACTCGATAGCGAACTGCAGGCCGCGCTCGATCATCATGTCGATTGCCTGCATATCGAAAGCCTCAATGAATTGCAGCGCCTGGCCGGAATTGCCGGGCGCATCGGCAAGGAGCCTAAGGTGCTACTGCGCATCAATCTGGCGCTCGATAATTTGACGGAAACCAGTTTGATGATGGGCGGGAAAGCAACCCCGTTCGGGATACCTGCACAGCAGCTGGAAGAATGCCTGGCATGGTTGCAAACCCATCCCGAAATCGGGCTGCGTGGCTTCCATTTTCACTTGCTGTCGCATCAGCTCGATGTGCAAGCCCATCTGCACCTGATGGCAACCTATCTGAGCCAGGTCCGCCAATGGGTTGAACAATACACGCTATCGATCGACCATATCAACGTTGGCGGCGGGATCGGCATCAACTATCGCCAGCCGGACCAACAGTTTGACTGGGCTGCGTTTAGCAACGGGTTGTCGGCGTTGTTGGACCAAAGCCGGTTGCCAGGGGTCGGCCTGCGCTTCGAGTTGGGCCGTTACATCACTGCCGCCTGCGGCTATTATGCAATGCAAGTGATCGACATCAAGCGCAGCTACGGCAAGACGTTTCTGGTCGGACGGGGCGGCTCGCACCACTTTCGCACGCCGAGCGCGCAAGGCCATAGCCATCCGTTTCACGTGCTGCCGGTCGAAGCCTGGCCATATCCCTTTCCCCGGCCCATCGCATCGAACGAAAAGGTGAGCGTCGTGGGGCAGCTCTGCACGCCGAAAGACATGCTGGCGTTCGAGGCGCCGCTCGATGTTGCACGTTGCAACGACCTACTGGTGTTCCCCTATGCCGGCGCGTATGCGTGGCATATTTCGCACCACGCTTTCTTGCGCCATCCGCCCCCCCTGCAGTGGTATTTGCCGGCGCAGGGATAGGGCGATGCGCGCGTGTGCAATAGATCGGTGAAAAAGTTGCTGTTTAATTAGTGAGTTGCTTATGCAATCGTCATTATTTTCACTTTTTGCTGAACTTAAAACATTTATCAAAGACTAACTAAACGCAGGCGGGAGTTTTGAGCCCAGCTATCAAGGCAGGTCCCACACTCAATTGGTGCAATCCACACGGAGGCAATCATGAAGAAAACGATCGGCCGATTCATTGGTGGCGTGCTCGCTGCCGTTGCCATGAGCTCGTTCGCACAGTCGGAAGGACCGAACGATGCGCAGATTGCGGGTATCGTTGTTGCTGCCAATACGGTGGACATTAATGCCGGCAAACTCGCCAAGTCGAAGTCGAGCAACAAGGAAGTGAAGGACTTTGCCAAGCGCATGGTTACTGACCATACCGGCGTCAACAAGGAGGCGTCTGCGCTGGTAAAAAAACTGAAGGTAAAGCCAGAGGACAGCCCGACCAGTAAGAGTCTCAAGGATGATGGTGCGGCGATGGTGAAAAAGTTGAAAGGCATGAAGGGGGCCGAATTCGACAAGGCTTACGTCGATAATGAGGTCGCTTATCATCAGACGGTGCTCGATG
>JANPCW010000193.1:0-2704 GCA_031431155.1 Janthinobacterium sp.
GCAGCGTCTCCTTGATGCTATTCGCGTATCAAGCGGTAGCGCGCCACTTCGCCGACCTGTCGTTCGCCGTGCTCGGCCACAACCTGTTTTTCCTCGGCGGCGCGGGGTCGATCGGCCTGGTCGTCTGTTACGCGATGGAGCGTTACATCCGCGGGGACTTCCTGTTTGAGCACAGGAACGCGGCCCTGCTGCAGGAGCTCAGGGAACAGAAGGACGTCGCCGACCGCGCCAATGTCGCCAAGTCGCAGTTCCTGGCCGCGGCAAGCCACGACCTGCGGCAGCCAATTCATGCGCTCATGCTGTTTGTCGCCGCGCTGCGTGAACAGACGCTGGCCCCGGCACAACGCCATCTCGTCAGCCGCATGGATTCCTCGATTCAGGCAATGGAGAGTCTCTTCGACGCCCTGCTCGACATCTCGAAGCTTGATGCCGGCGTGGTCATGCCCCGCCTTGAGGCGTTTGGGTTGACGTCCTTGCTGGCGAAGCTGGACAACGACTACGCGCCGGTAGCGCAGGCCAAGGGACTTCGCTTTTGCGTCAGAGGAAGTTCGGCATGGGTGCTGACCGACTCGACTCTGCTCGAGCGCATGTTGCGCAACCTGGTCGAGAACGCAGTACGCTACACGCAGCGGGGCGGTGTCGTGGTCGGCGTGCGGCGGCGCGGTGCGGTGGTCGCGATCGAGGTCTGTGACACTGGGCCCGGTATCCCAGCCGATCGGCAGGCCGAGATATTCCAGGAGTTTTGTCAGTTAGACAACCCCGAACGCGACCGCGGGAAAGGCTTGGGGCTCGGGCTCGCGATCGTCGACCGCCTGAGCCGGCTGGTTCAGCACCCCATCAAGCTCAGCTCCCGACTCGGACGTGGGTCACGCTTCACCATCGACGTGCCGTACGTGGCGCCGGGAAGCCCGGCACTCGCCTCGCCGGTCGGCGACGAGGCGTCGGCGCAAGCGCTGGTCGGCGGCTTCGTGGTCGTCATCGACGACGAGGCTGCGATCCGCGACGGTCTGGAGATTCTTCTCGGGAGTTGGGGTTGTCACGTGTTGACTGCAGCCTCGGGCGACGAAGCCGTGCGCCGACTCGGCCAAGCCGAACGCTATCCGGACCTGATTCTGTCGGATTACCGGCTGCGCGACGGCGAAACCGGTACCGATGCGATCCGGCGCATCGTCGACAGCCTCGCGCAACCGGTTCCGGGTGTGCTGATCACCGGCGATACCGCACCAGATCGCCTGCGCGAGGTGCAAGCGAGCGGCTACCGCCTGTTGCACAAGCCCGTGGCGTCGGAAAAACTCCGGGCATTGTTGATCGAAACGTTCACCTGAGGAAGTACGGTATCTGCGTATAGGCAATACTGGCATCCCTCTCGCTCACTCCGCCGCACAATTCTTCCGACCGTCGTGAAGTGCAGGCCAAAATCATTGTCAATTTGTTGGTAAGTATAAACGCCAGTCTAATGTACCGTTACTACTGCAGCATTTCTGCTAGGGCTTCACGGCGAATGCATGGTTGATTCGGCATCCGGCATCCCGAGTGCTTCTCCCGCAAGCGGTGCTCGTGCCCCCGTTATTGGCGCATTGTTTGACAAACACCGCCCAACAGCAATACGGCTCTTCCAACCGATCCCGATCCAATCGAGAACATGAGGCCGAACCGTTTGACCTTTCCGAGCACCCGAAACTGGCAACAGAGTTCCACGTCGATCAGTGCATACACGGGTGACGATAGAAGCCGCGTGACGCCCTAGCCTATCTTGCATGAAATGTTCGTCCAAAAATGGGGCAATCGGACCAGGAATCAGGGCAAAAACTGGTGCCAGCGCATAAATAGTTGGAGGCCGAGCACCCCGATGACAAAGGCCCCGGCGAAATAGACTACCAGGCCAAGAAACCGGTTGGTGCGCTGCTGCTCGACGATCAACGCTTTGAGCAGGTCGGCGTTGGCATGATCGGGCTCGGAGGCCAGCGCCAAAGCACGGTGCAACAGGCGCGGCAGTTGCGGCAGGATATGGGTGTAGCGCGGCGCCTCGGCCTTGATGCGTTCGAACATGCCTTGCAGGCCCACCTGCTCGCCCATCCAGCGCTCCAGGTAGGGCTTGGCCGTTTTCCACAGGTCGAGCTCGGGGTCGAGCTGGCGCCCCAGTCCCTCGATGTTGAGCAGCGTCTTTTGCAGCAGCACCAGTTGCGGCTGCACTTCGACATTGAAGCGGCGCGAGGTCTGGAACAGACGCAACAGGATCTGCCCGAACGATATGTCTTTCAGCGGGCGGTCGAAGATCGGCTCGCAGCAGGCACGCACCGCCGATTCCAGTTCATCAACCCGGGTCTCGGCGGGCGCCCAGCCGGACTCGATATGTGCTTCGGCCACGCGCTTGTAGTCGCGCCGGAAAAACGCCAGGAAGTTTTGCGACAGGTAATCCTTGTCGAAGTCGTTCAAGGTGCCGACGATGCCGAAATCGAGCGCGATGTAGCGCCCGAAGGTGGCAGGCGCGATCGACACCAGTATGTTCCCCGGATGCATGTCCGCATGGAAAAACCCGTCGCGAAATACCTGGGTAAAGAACATCTCGACGCCGTCGCTCGAGAGCTTCTTCAAGTCCACGCCTTCCGCCGCCAGCCGTTCGAGCTGGGACACGGGAATGCCGTGCATGCGCTCCATCACGATCACGCTGCTGGAACAGTAATCCCAGTACATTTCCGGCACC
>JANPCW010000194.1:0-5553 GCA_031431155.1 Janthinobacterium sp.
GATGGTGATCGCCATCGCCGATACGATCAGCACCGCGTTGTTTCTGAAGGCGTTCAGAAAGCATGAGCCGGTGGTCTTCGTGGCCGGAACCTCGCTCATCAACCTCGCCACGCTGGCCGAGATCGCCGGTTCCAAGGCGACCGAATGGGCCGTATTTTCACAGGTCGTGCCGGATCCGGCATCGAGCTCATCGGCGATCCAGTCGGAACATAACGCCATGATGAAAAAAATTAGCGACGAACCGGTTTCATCCATTACCCTGGAGGGATTCGCGGTCGGGAAAACCTTGGCCAAGGCGATCCAGATGGATCGTTCGAGCCGCGGCCGATTGCAGCAATTCGTGGCGTATAAAAGCGCCATCGATCTCGGTGGCATGACAGTATCGTCATCTGGCCAGGAAAAAAATATGTCCGAGTATGTCGATATCGCCTTGTTCAAGAAGGGCGGCCTGTTGTACTGACGCTTGCATTCACACGGCGCAGGCGGAAACCGGATGCGGGTCCTTGCCCTGGAAGCTGCGCAGGAAATCGAGCAACACCTGGGCCGCCAGTTCGGCATCGTCGGCCGTCATGGTTTCGAGCCGGTTGTGACTAATGCCGCCATTACCGCAGCGCACGAACAACATGGCGACATCGGTGATGGCCGCCATCGTCATCGCATCGTGGCCTGCGCCGGACGCCAGTTCGTAGCGCGCCAATCCGGCGCGCTCGCAGGCGGCGCCCAGTTGCTGCATCAGCCAAGGCGCGCACGGCGCGGCCGCGGCCGCGACCAGTTGTTCGATGCGCACGTCGATCTGGCGCCGCGCGCAGATGGCCGCGATCGCGTCCATTACGTCGGCAACCGCCGTCAGCCGCACGCCATCGTCAGGGGCGCGGATGTCGAGCGAGAGTTGGCACGCGCCCGGAATCACGTTCACCGAGCCGTTCGGCACCTGCAGTTGCCCGACCGTGCCCACCAACGACGAAGCCTGGCTGCAGCGTTGTTCGACCAGCAGCACGATTTCCGCCGCCGCTGCCGCCGCGTCCTTGCGCATCGTCATCGGCGTGGTCCCGGCGTGGCTGGCGAGCCCGGTCAGTTCGACCAAGTAGCGCGAGCTGCCGGCGATCGCGCTCACCACGCCCAGCGCCAGGTCGCGCTCCAGTAATACGGGCCCTTGTTCGATATGGACTTCAACGAAGCCGAGCAGCGTCGATGGATCGCGTCCGATGGCGCCAATTGCCTTTACATCGTGCCCGGCCGCGCTCAAGGCGGCGCCCATCGTCATGCCGTCGGCGTCGGTCTGGGCGAGCAGGGACAGGTCGAAGCGGCCGATGACGGCGTTGCTGCCCAGGAAGGTGCTCTTGAAGCGCACGCCTTCTTCTTCCGCGAAGCCGACGACTTCAAGATGGAAGGGCAGCTTCTCGCCGCGCTGGTGCAGATGGCGCACGATGGCGATCGGCAGCAGGATGCCGAGACGGCCATCGTATTTTCCGCCATCGCGCACAGTGTCGTAATGGGAGCCCGTCATCAGGGTCTTGGCGGCCGGGCGATCCGATTCATAACGTCCGACCACGTTGCCGACCGCATCGATCTGCACCGTCATGCCGGCCTCAGCCATCCAACGCGCCAGTTGAGAGGCGGTCCTGCGGTGCGCCGGCGTCATGTAGGCGCAGGTCAAGCCATCTGCGGCATCGCTCCATGCACCGATGGTGTCGGCCCACTGCATGATGGTTGATCCAAATTCGAGGGTGATTCCCAGTAACGCATTGAGGCGCAACTCGGCGATGCGCTTGATCTGACGCAGGCACTCGGCTATTTCATCGGCGCGCTGGTGCTTGATCCTGCGCGCAAACGTGTCGATGACGTGCCGGCGCGTCAAGCCGTTGCCGTCCGGGCCCTTGACGGCGAGAATGAACGGGAAACCGAACTTGGCGTTGTAGTCGACGTTGAGCCGCTGCAGGGCCGCAAATTCTTCTGCGCTGCACTGGTTAAGGCCCGAGCTGGCTTGCTCGTGGCTCGACTCGTCGGTCAGCTGTCCGGCGATGGCCGCCTTGCCGGCCAGCTCGGGATGGGCGCGGATCAGGGCGAGTTGTTCGCCAGCGCTGGCGTTGCTTACGGCTGCCTGCAAGGCTTGCTTGAGGGCGATTACCGTTGCGAACGGGCGCTGCTCGGCCGCGCGCGCGGGGATCCAAGGTGAATGTTCATAGGTGCCATGCAGCAGGGCAACGAAGCTGGCCTGGTCGCAGCGGTTCAATTCCGAGAGGGTCGTCATGCGTTCATTTTCCAGCGGAACAAGCGTTGAGGATATTTCCTAATGAATGATCAAGGCCTTGGCGGCGGCGCTGACCTGGTCACGCAGCCACTTGTGTTCGGGTGCCTGATGCACGCGCTCGTGCCACAATTGGTAAAAGCGCATCGGCGGGAACTTGATCGGTACCGTAAAGCTCTTGAGCGGCAGCGTCTTTTCATAAAAACGCATGAACTGTCGGCCTGTCGTTAGCACCAGGTCGGTTTGCGTGAGCATATACGGGATCAGGCCGAAATAGGGCGATTCGACCATCACGTTGCGCTGCAGGTTTTGGCGCTCAAGGAAGGCATCGATCACGCCGCGATAGCCGGGCAGCATTTGCGAGGGCGCCACATGTGGCAGGCTCAGGTAATCCTCCAAGGTCATCTTGTCGCTGGCGGTGCGCCTGGCGTAGGGGCTTTCGGCGCGCATGGTGCAGATGATCGGGTCTTCGAACAGTTTGGAAATATGCAGGTGCTGCGGCGGCTCGTCCCAGTTCGCGATCACCAGGTCGATGCCGCCGTCCGACAGCAGGCGGCTGTAATCGACGCCGGGGCCCAGGCCATGGATGACGACACGGCTGTTGGGCGAGCTGCGCCGCAAGCTGGCCACCACGTTCGGAAGGAACTGGCTGTCCAGATAATCGGGCGCGGCGATGTGGAAGGTGCGGGCCGCCTCCTGCGCCAGGAACGGCGCCTTCTTGACGAACAGGTTTTCGGTTTCGTCGAGGATGCGCTTGGCGGGCTTGAGCAAGCTCTCGCCATGCTGGGTCGGTACCATTCCGCGCGCGCCGCGCACCAGCAAAGGGTCGCCGGTCAGTTCGCGCAGCTTGCGCAACGAGGCCGAAATCGACGGCTGCGGCTGGTTCAGTTTGAGCGCGACGCGCGACACGTTCTTCTCCACCAGCAGCAAATAGAGGATGCGGATCAAATGCAGGTCCAGATGCTGGGGTAGGCTCGGCATGATGTTGTATAGTGAATCGAATATGTTAAATATACGCCATTTTTCATGTTCGATGAACCGATTGACGCTATCTTGGGCAGATTCGGACAATTCGGTCTTGGCTGCCGCCACCGTCGCGGGTCAGCTTCAGCGGGTCAGCTTTACATAAGGGAATTGCATGGATTTTTTTCTGATCCCGTACGGTCTTGACTGGCTCAACCTGATCGTGCGCTGGTTGCACCTGATTACCGGCATCGCCTGGATTGGCGCCTCGTTTTACTTCGTCTGGCTTGACAATACGATCAAGGCGCCAGCGGCCGGATCCGATTTGGCCAAGAAAGGCGTGTCCGGCCAATTGTGGGCGGTGCACGGCGGCGGCTTTTACAATCCGCAGAAGTATCTAGTGGCCCCGGCCGAGTTGCCGGCCGAGCTGCACTGGTTCAAGTGGGAAGCGTATTGGACCTGGCTGTCCGGCTTCGCGCTGCTCATCATCGCCTACTACTTCAACGCTCAAGCGATGATGATCGACAAGTCGGTGGCCGATCTGGCAAGCTGGCAGGCGATCGGCATCGGCCTTGGTAGCCTGCTGCTGGGCTGGACGGTGTATGACTTGCTGTGCCGCTCCAAACTGGGGCAGCACGATCTGCTGTTGGGCATCGTCATGTTCACCTTTATCGTTGGCGCCGCTTTCGTGCTCAATAAATATTTGAGCGGGCGCGCCGCCTACATCCACGTCGGCGCCATGATCGGCACCATGATGGCCGGGAATGTGTTGATGCTGATTATGCCCGGCCAACGCAAGATGGTTGCGGCGATGATGGGCGGCAAAATGCCGGATCCTATCCATGGCAAGAAAGCCAAGCAGCGCAGCGTTCACAACAATTATTTTACCTTGCCGGTGCTGTTCATCATGATCAGCAACCACTACGCGATGACTTACCGCCACCAGCACGCGTGGCTGGTGCTGGCCGTCATCATGGCCGCTGGCGTCCTGATCCGTCACTTTTTCAACCTGCGCCACAAGGGCCGCATCGTGTGGGGCTATCCGATCGCAGGCGTCGCATTGCTGGCGGCGGTGGCGGTGGCGCTGGCGCCGCCAAAACCAGGCGTGGCCGCAGCCACCGATCCGGCGGCACAGTTCGCAACGGTGCAAGCGATCGTTGCGCAGCGCTGCGTGGCGTGCCATTCCGAGCATCCGACCCATCCGGGATTCGCCGCAGCGCCGGCCGGCATCATGCTGCACAATGCGCCGCTGATCCGCCAGCACGCCGCCAAGCTATATCAACAGGCCGTGCAACTGAAGGCGATGCCGTTGGCCAATCTGACCAACATGACCGATGCCGAGCGCGCGCAAATAGGGGCCTGGTTTGAGGCCGGGGCCAAGTAAGTTCTTTTCGATGGAAGCACAATGAACGATATCGAGCAAGCCAAGACACGAGTGATCAGCTGGATCGACGAACACTTCGACCAAGAAGTCGCGTTCCTGCAAAGCGTCATCCAGATTCCAACCGATACCCCTCCGGGCGACAACGCGCCGCACGCAGACGCGGTCGCGCAGATGGTCGAAGCGTTCGGCTGGAAGGCCGAGAAGCATGCGGTCCCAGAGCAGTTGGTGCGAGACTATGGCATGCAAAGCATCACCAATCTAATCGTGCGCCGTCCCTATCGGGCGGGCGGGCCAACGATTGCGCTCAACGCGCACGGCGACGTGGTGCCGCCGGGCGAAGGGTGGACTCACCCACCCTACGGCGGCGTGGTCGAAAACGGCCGTATTTATGGGCGCGCCGCTGCCGTCTCGAAAGGCGATTTCGCCACCTATATCTTCGCTGTGCGCGCGCTGGAGGAGCTTGGCCTGCCGCTCAAAGGCGGCGTGGAACTGCACTTTACCTACGATGAGGAATTCGGCGGACTGCTCGGCCCCGGCTGGCTGTTGGCGCAAGATCTGACCAAGCCCGATTTTGTGATCGCCGCCGGCTTCAGCTATGCCATCGTCACCGCGCACAACGCCTGCCTGCAGCTGGAAATCACGGTGCACGGCAAGTCCGGCCACGGCGCGATGCCGGAAACGGGGCACGATGCGCTGCAAGCTGCGGCCAAGATTCTCAACGCGATCTACGCCAAGCTGCCTGAGCTGAAGAAGATCAAATCGAAGGTACCCGGCATCGATTCCCCGACCATGCTGGTTGGCCGTATCGACGGCGGCACCAACACCAATGTGGTGCCCGGCAAGGTGGTCATGAAAATGGATCGCCGCATGATCCCGGAAGAAAATCCGGTCGAGGTGGAGGCTGAGGTGCGCGCCATGATCGACGAGGCCGTGCGCGGCGAGCCCGGCATCCGGATCG
>JANPCW010000195.1:0-7713 GCA_031431155.1 Janthinobacterium sp.
AGCAGCAGGAAGGCGGCCTGGAGGTACTGGACATGGAGAACCTGCGGCGCCACTACGCCCGGACATGCGCACTGTGGGCGCAGCGCTTTGAGGCCAATGGCGAACGCATCATGCAATTGGCCGGTCCCAAGCGGTTCCGGATCTGGCACGTTTATCTGGCCGGGTGCAGCTACGCGTTCGAGAAGGACTGGATTTGCCTGTACCAGATCGTGTGTGCCAAGGCGGGGCGCGACCCGGCGGCGTTGCCGTGGTCGCGCCGCTATATGTATCCATCAGGCCAAAAGTGAGCCGGTCCAGGCGCTATGGTGCAAAATCACCAGGCTCTCCTTGCGTGAGCCGCTCGCGCAAGGCTTGGTAGACTTGTTCAAGGGCCGGCCCCAGTTCATTGGCAATGCACCGCCATTGCTGGCTCGGCGCCGGTTCCTGCAAGCTGGTGGCAAGGCGGTCGGCCACCGCGATCGCGCGCTGCGCGCCAAAGTTGAGCAGCACCCCTTTCAGACTGTGCACCGCGCGCTCGGATGCTCCCGGCTGGCCCGCATCCAGCGCTGCGCGCAGTTGCAGCAGCAGGACCGGCCCGTCGTCCAGGAAAATTGCGGCAAGCTCGAGCAGCAGTTCGGCATCCCCGTCCAGCCGCAGCAGCGCGGCGCGCCATTCCAGTACTGGCTCCGACGGGTCGGCGCCGAATTGCTCGAGCATCTGGCGCAAGCGCGCGCTATCGATAGGCTTGGACAAATAATCATCCATCCCGGCTTCCAGGCAGCGCTCGCGGTCGCCCTGCATCGCACGCGCCGTCATGGCAACGATCGGCACATGGCCGCCATGCGTGGCTTCCCAGCGCCGGATGTGACCGGTGGCGGCCAGCCCGTCCAGGCCCGGCATCTGGACGTCCATCAAGATCAGGTCGAACCGTTCACAGGTGTTGCGCTCGAGCGCGGCCAGACCGTTGTCGACCAACGTGATTCGGTGCCCCTGTTTTTCCAGCAAGCGCAGCGCCAGACGCTGGTTCACAGGATTGTCCTCGGCCAGCAAGATGCGCAAGCCCACGCCTTGATCGGCGGACTGCCCGTGCGGCGCGGCTGACCCTGGCGCGCTGGACCCAAAGGGTGCCGGCTCGCCCTTCTCCCGGCCGGATAACGCAAGCCCGCCCTCCAGTTCTTGCGCCGGCACGCCGGTTTGGCGCAACGGCACGGTGAAGCTGAAAGTGCTGCCCACGCCGGGCGCGCTGATCACTTCCAGCCGGCCCTGCATCAAGATCACCAGGCGCCGGCAAATCGTCAGTCCCAGACCGGTGCCGCCATACTGGCGGGTGGTGGAACCGTCGACCTGGGAAAACGCCTCGAAGATCAAGTTCTGCTTGTCGAGCGGGATCCCGATTCCTGTGTCGCTCACCAAAAACGCGATGTCGCAGCCCTCTTGCGTGTCCGGCCCCATGCCCAGGGTCACCACGATCCGCCCCTGCTGGGTGAATTTGAGCGCATTGCTGAGCAAGTTGAGCAGGACCTGGCGCAAGCGGCCGGGGTCGCCCCGCACGACGCGCGGCAAATTGTCCGGCAAGTCGCACACCAGTTCCAGCGATTTCTGATGGGCCTGCAGTGCGATCGACTTGACGCAATCGGTCACCAGCTTGCGCAGGTCGAATGGCACTTCCTCGATGTCGAGCTTGCCCGCCTCGATCTTGGAAAAGTCGAGGATATCGTTGATGATCGTCAGCAGCGCGTCGGCCGACGCTTTCACCAGCGCGATGTCGGCGCGCTGGTCCGGATTCAGGGGCGACTCCAGCACCAGTTCGGTCATCCCCAGGATCCCGTTCATCGGGGTGCGGATCTCGTGACTCATGTTGGCCAGGAATTCGCTTTTGGCGCGGCTGGCCGCTTCGGCCGACTCGACCGCGCGCTGCATGGCGTCGCGCGCGGCGCGCTGTTCGCTCACGTCGATCGAAAAACCGAGCAGGTAGGACTCACCACCGCTGTTGATCACGATGCGGTTGACCAGCATGTCGATCGGGGGATCGACATTGGTCAGGTGGCGTTCGCTGGTGACCATCTGGCCGCTGCGCCAGGCCATCGCGTCCTCGGCCTGGGTGACCCCGGCCCAGCGCCGGGAGGAAAACTGTTCGATCGTGTGGCCCAGCATCTCGGCGCGCGAAACGTGGGAAAATTGTTCGAACTGGCGGTTAAAGCGCAGGAAGCGGCCTTGCCGGTCTTTCAGGAACACGGGAATCGGCAACTGGTCGAGGATTTGCTCGGTCAGTTCCTGCTGGCGCTTGACCTCTTGCTCGGCTTCTTTGCGCGCGCTGATGTCTTGCAGCATGCCGGCGATCCGCAGCGCCTGCTTGCCGCGCCAAGCCACCACCTTGCCGCGCAGCGAGGCATGGCGCCAGGTGCCGTCCTGATGCATGAAACGCAGGTCGATGTCGATTTCCAGGCGGGCGCCGCGTAAATTATCGCGCAGATGGTCGCGCCAGCGCGCCAGGTCTTGCGGGTGAATTTGCTCGACCCACTGGATCGAGCGCAGCCCAGGGTCGTCCGGCGCATAACCGAGATTGAGGAACCAGGCCGGGTCGACCGTGGGCTGGCTTTGCGTCATGTCCCAGTCCCAGTCCCACAGCCGGGTGTTGGTCGCCAGCAGGGTCTGGTGCAGGCGCGCCTGGCTCACCACCAACTGATCCTGCGCCTCCTTTTGTTCGGTGATGTCGATCAGGGAACCGGAGACGCCGCACGCGCGCCCGTGTTCATCGTCGATCCGGTGGGCCAGCACTTCCAGCCAGCGGTAGCCGTCGGCGCTGGTGCGAAACCGCATGCGCCCCCGGAAGTAAGTTTCCCCGCGCGCGATCAGAGCGCGCAAGCCAGCCCGATTCGCGCTTTGGTCGTGCGGGTGAATGTAGGACAGGGCGCGCTGGCCCAAGCTGGCGCCGACCTCGAAGCCGGTGATGGTGGCCCAGGCCGGATTCAGACCGACCCAGCGCCCCGCGACATCGGTCTGGAAGACCACTTCACGCAGATTGTCCAGGATGCGCCGGTTAGCATTCTCCGCGCTGGCCAGCGCACCGCTTCGCTGGCGCGCCGTTGCCGAGCACAGCTGGGCATCGGCATTGCGCAACTGCTCGGCACTGCGCTCGAGCAGGCGCTTGCGCAGCATCAGGTCGCGTTCGTAGCGGACATAGCTTTGTTCCGTCGCCTTGAAAAGCTTTTCGAGGCCGTCGGCCAGCGCCGCATCGCCGCCTGCGCGCAGGCGGTCCAGGCGGATTTGGAGGGCCGCTTCACTGCTGACCCCGAGGCAACGGCGCATCTGGCGCACAAGTAGTTTGTGCTGCATGAGTTCCTCGCGTACGCGTGTCGTTTATGAATGCTAGTAGGGCGGAAAAGCGAAGCGCCTTCCGCCGGAGCCGCCAGCGGCTCGGCCCTACGGCCCGCTGCACTGGCCAGCAACCGGCTAACCGAGTCTGTCCACTTCCTTGAAACGCTGGCGAATTTCCTCGACCTCCGGCCAGCGCTTAAGAAACGCGGCGACACACTGGGGATCGAAATGGGTATTGCTATGATCGATCAAGTACTGGCGCGCCGTCTCGACGCTCCACGCTGCTTTGTAGGGGCGCACGCTGGTCAAGGCATCGAACACGTCGGCCACTGCCACGATGCGGCCCACCAGCGGAATTGCCTGGCCCGCATAGCCGTTCGGATACCCGCTGCCGTCGAAGCGCTCGTGGTGCGCATAGGCGATTTCGGCGCCCAGCTGCAGCATGCGCGCCTGGCTGCTCTTGAGGATGTCGTAGCCGATCACGGCGTGCTGGCGCATGATCGCCATTTCCTCCGGGTCCAGGCTGCCCGGTTTGAGCAGGATATGATCGGGCGTGCCGACCTTGCCGATATCGTGCATCGGCGCCGCATTCAGGATCAACTCCTGGTCCTCGGCCGACATGCCCAATTCGTCCGCGATCAGGCGCGAGTAATGGGCCATGCGCTGGATGTGCGCACCCGTTTCCGGGTCACGGTATTCGGAGGCCCGGCACAGCAGGAGAATCGTCTCCTGCTCGCGCGCGCGCAACTCGGCGGTGGCCTTGTGCACTTCACTGGTGAGCCAGCTGGCGCGGTCTTGCAGCGCCACTGTGGCACGCCGCAATTGCAGCATGTTGCGGGTGCGCGCCAAGAACTCGACCTTGTCGATCGGCTTAATCAGGAAATCGCTGACGCCATTTTCCAGCGCGCTATGGCGAATCTCGATATCGTGGCTGGCGGTGACCATCAGCACAGGCGGGCGCTCGCGCACCTCGCCGCCAAGCTGGGCAATCAATTCGAGCCCGTTCAAGTCGGGCATCATGTAATCGAGGATCAGCAAATCGTACGGATTCTCGCGGCACCAGCAAAGCGCCTCAAGAGCCGATTGAAACGTCACGGTCGTGACATCGTCGAGCTTTCCAATCAAACGCGACATCAACACCAGATTGATATGGGTATCGTCGACGATCACTACCTTCATACCTTGCCCCGCTCCTCGTTTTTTCCATCATACACTTTTATTTCCGCAACGAAACAAATAGCATCTCATGCCACGTCCGCGTCAGCCTTTGCGCCGGGCCGCGTAGGTCTTCTTGAACTTGGCCACCTTGGGCGCGACCACGAATGCGCAATACCCTTGAAGGGGGTGCTGGCGGAAGTAATCCTGGTGATAATCCTCAGCCTTGTAATAGGGTTGCGCCGGTTGCAGTTCGGTCACGATAGGCGCATCCCATACGTTGGCCATTTCGGCGATCACTTGGCGCGCCGTCGCTTGCTGTTGCGGCGACTGGTAGTAGATCACCGAGCGGTACTGGGTGCCGATATCGTTTCCCTGGCGGTTGAGCGTGGTCGGGTCGTGGATCGTGAAAAAAACTTCCAGTATATCGCGGTAGCCGATCTGGGCCGGGTCGAATTCAATCCGCACCACTTCCGCATGCCCGGTACTGCCGGCGCACACCTGTTCGTAGCTTGGATTCGGTTCCTGACCGCCGCTGTACCCGGACTCGACGTGCGTGACGCCAGGCACTTCCAGATACACCGCTTCCAGGCACCAGAAGCATCCGCCGCCAAGAACGGCCACTTCAGTTGTTGATTGCATAGTCATCACACACCTCGTCAATGAACACTCTACAGAAATAACTTTAACGCAAACCAGGGCCGCGCGCATCCCAAATCTGGGCCGCGCCGCTTCGAGCGGCAGTTTTCGCATGCTTTGCGCTTGGGATTGCCTGCGGGGCGCCGAATTTTGGCATAATGTCATAAATATCCAGGTCCACCGATGAATACACGCTCACCCCGCGCCCCGGCGCGCGCAATCGACACTGCGCATTTCCGCCACGCGCTGGCGCAGTTCGCCACCGGTGTGACCGTGATCACGACCCGCCTGGCCGACGGCAGCTTCCGCGGCCTGACCGCCAGTTCCTTCAATTCGGTCTCGCTCAGCCCGCCGCTGGTGCTGTGGAGCCTGGGCGTGGGCGCCAACAGCTTGCCTATTTTCAGCGGCAACTCGCATTACGTGATCAATGTGCTGGGCGCCGCTCAGGCGCACCTGGCGCAACGCTTTTCGCGCCGCACCGAGCATCCGTTCGAAGGCATCGAATATGAATTGTCGCGCACCGGCCAGCCGATCCTGACGGGCGTCTCGGCCTGGTTCGAATGCCACAACCGCAGCCGCTACCCGGAAGGCGACCATGTGATCTTCGTGGGCGAGGTAGAAGAATGTGCCGTTACGCCGCAGGCGTCGCTGGTATTTCACAACGGGCAATTCGGCAGCACCGAAGCCCGTTAGCATGCATCGTTCGAAAAAAAATCCGCCGCTGCTGGACGGCACCGGCGGATTTTTTGTATGTGCCGGGCCGCGCGCCCGGCCTGGCGTTAGAACTTGTAGCCGATCCCCACGCTCATACCGACCGGATCGAAGGTGATGTCCTGAGTTTGGCCGGTCGAGTAATTGGCCGTCGTTTTCAGATACGTCTTGGTCACGGCCACGTCCGCGAACCATTTCTCGCTGATGGCGTAGCTGGCCCCCAGTTGCAAGGTCGCGCCGAACCGGTTATCGATGCTAAAGGTGGTTGCCGGCCCGCCGGTATTGAGAATCGCAGTCAGCTGACCGGAACCGGTCTCCTTCTGGAAGTAGGCATAGGTGATGCCCAGCCCGACGTAAGGACGAAACGCGGTTTTGGCATCGAGGAAGCGGTACTGGATAAATGCCGTTGGCGGCAGCACTTCGGAGGTCCCAAGCTTGCCGCTTCCGGCGATCGCTCCGTCGCCGAACAGATCATGCTTGTACGGCAAGCCCAGACCCAACTCGGCCGACCAGTTATCGGTCAGCATGTAGCTCAGGATCAGCACCGGTTTGGTGTCGCTGCCGACCGCCGTCTTGGTGCCGGGCAAAGCCGGGGCCGACACGTCGCCGCTCTTGACTTTCGGGGTGATCTTGTTCACGCCAGCCTTGACCAGAATGGTGCCTGCGCTTTGTGCCGAGGCGGTCGATGCAGCCGACGCGGCCAATATTGCTGCGCCCCCCAGGGCCAGCATTTTCAATTTGCTATTCGAACGTATTTTCATTGTGTCTCCAGATTCATTGTGTTTTTGGCGCGCGATGCGCTGGCGCCGCCCATGCCTGTTTCCAGGCGGGGGACGGCGCTATGCCGAGGGGTTACAGCCAGCCTTTGACCACCATGAACTTGGACACGTAACGGGCCAGCAACAGGTAGTTGAACGGGGTCGGATGCACGCTATCGGCAAACGAGTAGTGGCTGACGTCGCCCGGGATCAGGTTGGTGCCGTTGCAGCCGAGCGAACTGGCGAGCGGGTTTTTCGCAGGGTCATTCAAAACGCAGGCAGGATCCTTGACGTTGGTCAGGCCGTATGGGCCAGGATTGGTGGCCTGGTCGTGGCTCACCGTGAACACGTCGACCAGCAACACGTTAGGCTCGGTCGCCAGGCCGGCGCTTAGCTGGTCATTGAAGGCCTTGCCCATCGCCACGATCAGTTGCTGTGTCTGCACGCTTTGCGCCAAGCCCGCAGGCGTGGTTGCAATGTCAGGCAGGTTGTTGACGACAACTTTGCTGGCGCCTTTTCCGACGATCTGGGTCTTCACCAGCGCGACCAGCTCGGCACCGGCAGTTGCCATCGCGACGACAGCGAATTTGGCATTCGCGGCGGCAAAGTCGTTGCCAGCTGCTGTGCCCGCTTCTGTTGCCTTGGCTACGATCGGACCAAACACAGTAGGCGCGCCGACCGCTTGATTACCAGGCTGGGTAGCGGCTGCGGTAACTGCGGCGGTTACAACGGTTTCAGGTGTGTGGCCGGTGCGCGCGTTTTCCGTCACCAGGGCCAGGCCGATCGCTTGCGCGGCCGTTGCCGGGTTGGTGGCACCAGCGGCCAACAGGCCAACCAAGGTGTTGCCGAACTTGGTGGTGCCTGCGTCGGTTGCGCCTGCAGACAGGATGTCCAATTGAACCAGTGCGTCGTTGCCGCCAGCCATGACGAAAACGATTTCATCGCCCTTAAACTTGCCACCGGAAGCGATCAGGTGGTTTTGAATTTGCACGACAACCGGTTCGGTCAGTGCGCCCAGCGGTGAGCCAGGCAACAGAGTTGAGGCACCCCGCTTATTGCCCGGGCCGATCGGATCGGTCACGCGCGCACCGCCTTGCGCGTAGCCAAAGCAGCCAGCATTGCTGACGGGCGTGACGCTGAAACCGGCGGCGGC
>JANPCW010000196.1:0-5849 GCA_031431155.1 Janthinobacterium sp.
GATCATCACCAGCAGTTTCTTGCTTGCAGCTTTCGGTACTGCTGCGTCGGCTTTCGGGTCAGCTTTCAATTTCGGATTCGCTTTCAATATGTCCTCAACACCTGCGCAATGGATCAACTCGCCATTATGTCATTATCGGCAAACCATGCGCAGCAGGATACGCCGAAAAGAGGGGGGAAGCTGGCCCATCTCGGCGTTTCCGATGGGAATCGTTCTGAATTCTTTCATGCTTAGCGAGGGCAGGGCGTGAACCTTGCCGCCTCCGCTGCCAATTTGTTGGGCGACGTTGTTTTTATGCGAAAGTGTTGACCAGGCCGTCGCTGTGCGATGCCGGTCTAACAATGTGTATTGCTTCGGTGGGGTTGGCGGTCTCAACGCGCACGCCGGCCCGATCCGGGCGCGCCTGCCCGCCCGGCCCGTTGTGCTGCTGCGAGCTGCCGGCGCTGACCGTCGCGTTGCCAAGCGCAATGCCGGCCTCGTTCATCATTTCGCGCAGTCTCGGCAAGGCCGCCTCTAGCGCCTGGCGCACTTCCGGCTGGGCCGAGCTGAAGGCGGCATTGGTCTGGTCGTTATGCACGCTCAGCACCACCTGGAGCGGGCCCAAGTCGGGCGGGTTGAGTGTGAGGGAAGCGCTTTGCTGACCGCCTGCCACCATCCAGACGATTTTCTGGCCCAGTTGCTGGTCCCAGGCTTGGGTGCCGACGCGGGCCTGCATTTTGTCGGCCGGCGCGGCGATGGCCTGGGCGATCTCAAGCGAGGCTTGCTGCACCGGCGCTGTCAAGCCCGTCACGTTCGCGGCTGCGTCTTTCACCGCCGCAATCGGCTCTGGCGTGGACTCGCGCCCCTTTGCGCCGGTCAGCTGGGACGGATCGGACGGAGGCTTGCCCTGGCCCTCAACTGCGGCCAACTCGCGACCGCCCATCGCCGCTTTCCCTGGCTCAATTGGGGCCGCTTCGGCGCGTTCCGGTACCAGGCGCGGCGCGCCGTTCACTGCCGCTGCCGCGCGGTCGAGCTTGAACTCATTTTGAACGCCTGGCGCGTCCGCCAGAGGGATACCGGCCACGCCAAGGTCCTTGCCCCCGGTGGCCGGTGGCAGAGCATCGGTAGCTGGGGGCGTGGCGCCAAAGCGGGCGCCGATGACGGCAGCGCCGGCCGCCTCAGGCTCAATTGCCGGCTCATTCAGGGTGGCTGGGCGTGCGACAACGGGCGCGGCCGCCTGATTAAAACTGGCAACCAAGGCCAGCATGTCGGCCACCGGGCCGGTCAGTAGCTCGCTGGGTACAGCGCTGTTGGCATCGGTGTCGTTCTCTGAGGCGGAAACCGGGGCGGGCTGGGCCGCCGGCGCCGGCGTGGCTGGTTCGTCCGGCGCGCGGGCGTCATTTTTTTCGGCGCGGGCGCTCGGTTTTGCCTGTTGCAGTGGTTTATCGCTCGTCTTGGCAGCAGACGTTCCGCTTGCGCTGCTCGATGGCTGACGGCGCTCGATCTGGCTAGACAATTGCTTCTGGAACTGGTTGTCCGGTGCGCCGGGACCTGCCGACGATTTGACGCTCGCCGCCCCGTTGCCGGCGCCGCTGATCGGAGTTTGAAGAATCGGAGTTTGCATGGTGGCGCCGTGTGGGTGGATGGGCTGAGCCGTGCTCAGCGCTTGTAATAGGCCTGTCTTGCTGCGTGTTCGTCCATCGACTTCTGGTCGCGCTTGGCTTCCTGCCGCATTGCGTCTTGCGCGGCCCGGTTGCTCAGCGTGGTGTACGACATGCGCTTGCGCTCGCTGTTCTGCCACGCCGTTTTTTCGCCCGCGCTCTTGCGTTGCGCATGGGCCACCACTTCTTGCTGGCCGCGAATGGCGTTGTCGAGCTTTTCCAGGAAGGCCTGGAAATTGCGGTAAGCCATCGGCGTGATCCCGGCCGCCTGGCTCGCCTCGAAGCGCACCGCATAGTCGCTGCGGTAGCCGATCAGCATCTGCAGTTTTTGTTCGGTCTCCTCAAGCGCCCGCAACGCAGCGCCAAGCCGCTTAGCGGCGTCATCGGTGGTCCGTTGTGCCAGTTCGATCAGGGTTTCAAGTGGAGAGCGCAGGGTCATGCATCAGTGTAGGGCGCGCACGCGCCATTCAATCACTCGAACAGAGCGCTAAGTTGGGCCAAGCTCTGCTCCTCGCCCACCCGTTCGGTGATGTCTTGCTGCAGGAACGACTCGATCCGTTCGTGCAGGGCGATCGCCTGATCGAGCAGCGGATCGCTGCCCGGACTATAGGCGCCCACGCTGATCAGGTCGCGGCTGCGCTGGTAGCGCGAATACAGTTGTTTCAGGCGCCGCGTCTGCTGCTGGTGCGTGCTCGAGGTGATCGAATGCATGGCGCGGCTGATCGATTGCTCGATGTCGATCGCCGGGTAGTGGCCGGCCTCGGCCAGGCGCCGGTCCAGCACGATATGGCCGTCCAGGATCGCGCGCGCCGCATCCGCGATCGGGTCTTGCTGGTCGTCGCCCTCGGTCAGCACGGTGTAAAACGCGGTGATCGAGCCGCCGCCCACGTCGCCATTGCCGGCCCGCTCCACCAGGATCGGCAGCTTGGCAAACACCGACGGCGGATAGCCTTTGGTGGCGGGCGGTTCGCCGATGGCCAGCGCGATTTCGCGTTGCGCCATCGCGTAGCGCGTGAGCGAATCCATGATCAGCAACACGTTTTGGCCCTGGTCGCGGAAATGCTCTGCGATCGCGGTTGCGTAGGCCGCGCCCTGCAAGCGCATCAGGGGCGGGGTGTCGGCCGGCGCGGCCACCACCACCGAACGGGCCAGTCCTTCCGGGCCGAGGATCTGCTCGATGAATTCCTTGACCTCGCGGCCCCGTTCGCCGATCAGGCCGACCACGATCACGTCGGCGCTGGTGTAGCGCGCCATCATTCCCAGCAGCACGCTCTTGCCCACGCCCGAGCCGGCAAACAGGCCCATGCGCTGGCCCCGGCCGACCGTCAGCATGCTGTTAATGGCGCGCACGCCGACGTCGAGCGTGTCAACGATCGGGGCGCGCGCCAGCGGATTGGCCGGACGCACATTGATCGGGGCGCTATTGACGGCGTGCAGCGGGCCGAGCTTGTCGAGCGGGCGCCCGGCGCCGTCGAGCACGCGGCCCAGCAGCTCGGGGCCAACCGGCAGGTGGCGCGCGCGGTCGCTCGGGCGGCGGCGCGGATGCTCGACCTTGCCGGGAGGCGGCACCACCGCTTCCACCGGGAACACGCGGGTGCCCGGTACGATGCCTTCGACATCGCTTTGCGGCATCAGGAACAGGCGATCGTTGTCAAAACCGACCACTTCGGCCTCGACCCGGCTGCCGTTTTGCAGGGGAATGGTGCAGGCGCTGCCCACGGCCAACTTGAGGCCGACCGCTTCCATCACCAGCCCGGCCACGCGCGTGACCCGTCCCGAAACCTGCATCGGTTCGGCAAAGCCGACTAGCTCGCAGCAGTCGTTCAGGTAAGCCTTCCAGCGTGCGCTGTGCGGATTGGCGCGCTCGGCAACGCCGGCGCTCATGCTCCCAGCCAATCGAGGTTCTTGCCCAGCGCATGCGTGAGGCGCTGCCAGCGCGACGCGACCTGGGCATCGATCTGGTTGCTGGCGGTATCGACCTTGCAGCCGCCGCGCCCGATCTGGGCGTCCTCCACCACGCGCCAACCGCCTTTTTCCAGCTCTTCTCCGATCCCGTCGCGCACCAACTGGGCGTCCTCCGGATTGAGCAGCAGCAGGGCCGGTTGCTGCAACACCGGCAGGTACTCGATTGCTTCGCGCACGATCGGCAGCAACAGCTCGGGCTTGACCTCGAGCGCATTTTTTAGCATGCCCCGGGCCAGGCGTAGCGCCAGTTCCAGTACTTCGTTAGCGATCAGCTGATCGGCATCGGCCAGCGCGCTGCCAAAAGCGTGCGCTAGCTGGCGCAGCTGTTCGAGCTCGTTGGCGGCGTCAAGTCGGCCAGCGGCCAGGCCGTCGGTGTGGCCGGCCGCATGCCCGGCCTGGTAACCGGCCAGGCGCGCCTCTTCGCGGATTGCGGCTAGCGCCTGTTCCGCCGGCATTGCTAGCGCAGCGGGACGGGCCGCAACCACGCTGGGACGCTCGTCGCCAAACGACGCCATTTCCCAGCGCTGGTAAGCGGACTGCTTTTCTTTTGGTGTATCAGGCACTGCCAACCTCTGCTTCGTTGAATGAATGACGGCGTGCGCGATGGCGCAAATCAGATAAAAGAATCATCGCCTTTTCCGCCCAATACGATCTGGCCCTCGTCCGCCAGACGCCGCACGATTTGCAGGATTTGTTTTTGCTGCGCCTCGACTTCGGACAGGCGTACCGGCCCTTTCGATTCCAGGTCCTCGCGCATCATCTCGCCGGCGCGCTGCGACATGTTCTTGAAAATCTTGTCGCGCAAGTCCTGTGATGCGCCCTTGAGCGCGATGATCAGCATCTCGGACTGCACTTCGCGCAGCAGCAGCTGAATCCCGCGGTCGTCGATATCGATGATGTTGTCGAACACGAACATCTCGTCCATGATCTTTTGCGCCATGTCGTTGTCGTAGTTCTTGATATTGTCCATCACCGAGTTTTCCTGCTCCCCGCTCATGAAGTTGAGGATCTCGGCCGCCGCGCGCACACCGCCGAGCGAGGATTTCTTGATATTCTCATTGCCCGACAATAGCTTGGTGAGCACGTCATTGAGCTCGCGCAGCGCGGCCGGCTGCACCCCGTCCAGGGTAGCGATGCGCAGCACCACATCGTTGCGCAGGCGGTCGGCGAAGTTGCCCAGAATTTCGCACGCCTGGTCGCGCTCCAGATGAACCAGAATGGTGGCGATAATTTGCGGATGCTCGTTGCGGATCAGTTCCGACACGGACTGGGCGTCCATCCACTTCAGGCTCTCGATGCCGGAAGCGTCCTTGCCGCCCAGGATCCGCGACAGCAAGACCGAGGCCTTGTCGTCGCCCAGCGCCTTGGTCAGCACCTGGCGGATGTATTCGTCCGAATCGAGGCCGACCGTCGAATTGAGTTCGGTTTGCTGGCGGAACGCATCCAGCACCACCACCACTTGTTCGTGCTCGATGCCCTTCATGGTGGCCATCGCAGCGCCCAGTTTCATCACTTCGCGCGGGCCCAGAAATTTCATCACCTCGGCCGCCTCGAACTCGCCCAGGGCCAGCATCAGGATTGCCGCCTTTTGAATTCCGGTGCTATCACTCATTGGTGCCTACCCATGATTTAACCACTTGCGCCACGATGCGCGGATCTTCCTTGGCCAGGTTTTTGGCCATCTGCAGGTTTTCGCGGTAACCCATCGCCTGGCTCGCCTCCATCTGTTCCAGCTGGGTGCGGGCAATGATTTCCTCGTGGCTTTCCTCCAGAAACACGGGGACCGCTTTCGGGGTCAGTGCGATCTCGTCGATCTTGCGGAAAATCGGGCGCATCATCGGGCGCAGGATGCGAAAGAACAAGTATGAGAGCACGATCGCGGCCAGTGCAAACTTTCCGATTTCCTTGGCCAGGGCGATGTTGGCCGGCTCGCGCCACCATGCAAGCGCGGCCAGCGGTTCGACCGGCCGGTCCACGCCATCGAACGGGCTGTTGGTCACGTTCAGGCTGTCGCCGCGCTCCTTGTTGTACCCCATCGCCTCCTTGACCAGGTCGTAGATCTGCGCCTTTTCCGTATCGGTCAGTGCCTTGACGCTGACCTTGCCGGCCTTGTCGACGCTGCGCCGGTAATTGACCAGCACCGCCACCGACAAGCGCTTGACGCCGCCCATCGGCTTTTGCTCGTAGCGCACAGTCTTATCGACTTCGTAATTGGTGGTCGCATCCTTGCGCGTCGGCCCCGCC
>JANPCW010000197.1:0-3556 GCA_031431155.1 Janthinobacterium sp.
CGATTGCAGATTTGACGAAAGAAACGACGTTTTCCGAACCTGCTGGTGCGTTTTTGGTGACTTCATCAACCAGCGAGATCACTTTGCGATTGGTTTCAGCGATTTGCGCTTCAGCCGCTTTGCTAAATTCAGCTTGGGTGCCGGCAGCGATGGCAGCCAGTTGACGCACATAGGCGGTTGCTTTTTCTGCGCTAGGCTGCGATTGAGCCGCTGTCAGCGAGAAAAATTCTTGTGGGTCTTTGGCTGACAACAGTTGCTTGCTGGCGATCGACGACTCTTCCATCGACGCTTTGACAGCGTTCATGTTCAGGTCAACAAATTTCTCGACGCCTTCAAACGCTTTGCTGCTCAGTGCGGTCAGCATTGCCAATTGTGCTTCGAAATTTGCTTTGGTGGCGACCGAAAATTGCTCAGGGATTGCAAACATGTGTTTCTCCAAAAGAGTGATAAATAGTTTAAGTGCTGATGCACAACGCCAACCATAGTGATGCAGATGACGCTAAATCTTTGAAGCTGGACCAGAAAATTGTGCAGCGCAACAAGGTCTATTCTAATGGCTTTCCAAGCTAAGTCAAGCATATTTTGTGCACCGCACCAAATTTTTTTTATACGCCTTGATTCACGTTAAAATTGGCGTGCTGAATGGGGCGGCCAATGTCCATGCTAAACTGCGTAGCAGCCTCGGCACCAAGCGCTTAAAGGGCCATTGGCGTGACTGAAACCTGAGACCGCCACCATTGAAGAGAATCTGTTTCGACCATTATGTGCATTTAGATTGTGCGTCCGCAAACAGCAAAAACAGCGCGTGTCAAATTCACTTGCGCTTGCTCTGAATTTTGCTACACTGCAACTAACGATTACCCGCATCAAAGGATGACGCTGATGTTCAAGCTTGTGTTTGGCGCACTGTGTTCGCTGTTATTGGTCGCTATGAGCGCCAACATGGCGCACGCCATGGAAATGACGGTAGCCGTGTCGTCTCCGCATAAACACGCGACGGCGCCGCGCCACGTGCTGGGCCAGCGGCAGCGAGCGTCGCACGCGCCCGACAAAACCATTAGGCGGGTGGCGATCGTACGCGGCAAGCGCAAGATCATCTATCAAAAAATGATGAGAGCGGTGTCGACGCCGATCGAACGGTTGAGCGCCGGCGACATGGCCGGCCTGAATCTGACCCGTGATCCGCTCGATTTGAAGTCGAGCGTGGCGCTGGTCATGGATCAAAGCAATGCTGAAGTCCTGTTCGAGAAAAATGCGAACGTGGCCTTGCCGATCGCTTCCATTACGAAATTGATGACCGGGCTGATCGTTGTTGAAGCCCAGCAGGACATGGATGAGATGTTGGTCGTGACCGAACAGGATGTCGACCGGGAGAAATTCAGCCGGTCGCGCCTGAGAGTCGGTTCCGAATTGACCCGCACCAATATGCTGCACATAGCGCTGATGAGTTCGGAAAACCGCGCCGCATCCGCATTGGGACGCAATTATCCGGGCGGTTTGCCGGCATTCGTGGCTGCCATGAACGCCAAGGCCAAGGCCTTGCGCATGACGAACACGCAGTACGTCGATTCCAACGGCTTGTCGAGCCATAACGTGGCAAGTGCGCGCGACTTGGCCAAGCTGGCGGTAGCCGCTTATCAGCATCCGCTGTTGCGCGAATATTCAACCGATCCCAAATCGGTGGTCGATGCCAGCGGGCGGCCCATGCAATTTAATAACACCAATTTCCTGGTGGCCGATCCGCGCTGGGAAATCGGCTTGCAAAAGACCGGTTATATCGCCGAAGCGGGGCGCTGCCTGCTGATGCAGGCCGTCATCGACGGGCGCTCCGTGATCATGGTGTTCCTCGATTCCAAGGGCAAGCTGTCGCGTACCGCCGATGCGGGGCGCATGCGCAGGTGGCTGGAAGCGCTCAAGCCGCCAGGCCTGTCGTGAGCATTCATTCGGCGGCGATGTAGCCCAAGGTTGCCGAGATCTGGTTGGCGGTCGTAATCAGGTCGTCCAGCCACTCTTCCTGCAAGCGGTCGGCCGGCGCCGAGATCGACAGCCCCGCGATCAATTTTCCCGAGTCGTCACGGATCCCGGCGGCCATGCAGCGCACCCCCAGTTCGAGCTCTTCGTTGTCGCGCGCATAGCCGCGCGCCCGCACCAGACTCAAATCGCGTTCGAGCTTGGCCAGATCCGTGATCGAATTCTTATTGTGCCCAGCCAGACCGGTCCGCGTGACATAGGCGCGGATGGCCTTGGGCTCGTCGAGCGAGAGGAACAGCTTGCCGGTCGAGGTCAGGTGCAAGGGTGCCCGCCCGCCGATGGCGCGCACCACCTGCATGCCGGAGCGCTCGGAAAAGGCACGGTCGATGTAAATGATTTCATCGCCCTGGCGCACCGATAAATTGATCGTTTGCTGGGTTTTCTTGTGCAGGGCACGCATGAACTCGAGCGCTGCCTCGCGCACGGAGAGCCGGCGCTTGACGACATTGCCCAGCTCTAACAGGCGCATCCCGAGCCGGTAAGTGCCCGGTTCAACCCGGTCGACAAAGCGCGTAATGACCATGTCATTGAGGATACGGTGCGCCGTGGAAGGATGCAGCCCCGACACGGTCGACAATTCCTTCAGGCTGACCGGATCGGTGTATTTCGTTAGGGCATCGAGCAAGGCGACCATGCGTTCAATCACCTGGATCGTCGTTTTCTGTGGGGTAGTCGGTTCAAGTTTCATATCGTGGTTGGTGCAGTGCAGTATTCGATGTCACTTTATACCATAATGTGAAAAAATAAGGAATGCGGTTGGGGTCAATGAAGCATTTTTCAGTTTATTCGGTATCAGGCCGGGCATAATGGCGGACCGATCCAACCTTGAAGACGAGCGCCCAATAAATGGAACAACCGATTAGCGAATTCAAGAGCAAAAGCGGCGTTAAGCGAATCCTGGCTGCATTCACTTACTCAATCGACGGCTTAAGATCGGCCTGGCGGACCGAACATGCGTTCCGCCAGGAGTTGATTCTGTTCGTGGTTGGCACCGTGGTCGCGTTGGTCTTGCCTATTTCAGGATTTCAGAAATTGGCGCTGGTTGGCGTGTTGGTGCTGGTATTGATCGTGGAACTGATGAATTCGGCGATCGAGGCCGTAGTCGACCGGATTTCGCTGGAGCGGCATTCCTTGTCCAAGAACGCCAAGGACTTCGGTAGCGCGGCCGTGTTCCTCGCTTGCGCGCTGGCGCTAACTACCTGGGGCGTGGTGCTGTTCAACCGCTTTTACTGAGGCGTTGGCGGCGTTCTAGCGCACGGTATGGAAGGATCGCAGCGCCCGTTTTGCATAAGTCCGAGATGAAAAACACAGGGATTCAACGCACAAAAAAAGCACCCGAAGGTGCTTTTTTATCTCTAGCAGCAACAGGCCTAAGCCTGTCGATGATTAGAACTTGTGACGGATACCAACGTTGAACAGGCGATCTGTTGCGCCGTTTGCTGCGGCCAGTCCAGCTACGTTCACGTTCGCATCGTTATCGGTGCGGGAGAACGATGTGTACAAGTTCGTACGCTTCGACAGTGAG
>JANPCW010000198.1:0-2690 GCA_031431155.1 Janthinobacterium sp.
CCGGTCATAAAGGATTTGACTGCAGTTCAGCGGCAGTCTTGCAAATGTCTATATGCTAGCTATCCATGACAAATCAAATCCAAACCACAGCCTGGCACAGCCTTGATGTCGGACAGTGCATAGAACAGCTGGCAACCGACCCCGCTCACGGCTTGAGCCAACGCGAGACAGAAGACCGGCTGGCCAGACACGGCCCCAACAAGCTGGCCGAGAAGAAACCACGTGCGGCGTGGCTCAAGTTTTTCGACCAGTTCAAGAACGTGCTGGTGATCGTGCTGTTGGGCGCGGCCGCGCTGGCTGCGGGAATCGGCGACCTCAAGGATGCGCTGGTGATCTTGATCGTGGTGCTGTTTAACGCCGCGCTCGGTTTCTACCAGGAGCACCGGGCCGAGGCGACTCTTGCCGCGCTCAAGCAGATGCTGGCGCAACACGCCCGCGTGCGGCGTGGCGGGCAGGTACGGGAAATCCGCGCCGAGGAACTGGTGGCGGGCGACATCGTGCTGCTCGAAGCGGGCGACCGGGTGCCGGCCGACGGCCGCGTGTTGGCTTCGCACAACGCGGAAGTGGCCGAAGCGGCGCTGACCGGCGAGTCGAACGCCGTCGGCAAGCACATCGAGGCGATGGCGCCCGGCGAGCATGCGCTGGCCGAGCGCGTCAACATGGTGTTCATGAACACTGTCATCACGCGCGGCCGCCTGGAGCTGGTGGTGACCGCCACCGGCATGAACACCGAGATGGGGCGCATCAGCGGCCTGCTCGACGCGGCGCCGGAAAACCCGACCCCGCTTCAGGTCCAACTGGACGCGCTGGGCCAGCGCCTGGCCATCATTGCCGGCGTGGTGGTGGCCCTCATTTTCGCCTTCGGCCTGATGCGCGGGGATCCGCTGGTGCAAACCATCATGACTTCCATCGCGCTGGCCGTGGCCGCCATCCCCGAGGGGTTGCCGGCGGTGGTGACGGTGACGCTGGCCATCGGCATGCACCGCATGGCGCACAATCGCGCCATCGTCAAGAAGCTGGCGGCCGTGGAAACCCTGGGCGCGACCACGGTGATTTGCTCGGACAAGACCGGCACCCTGACCATGAACCAAATGACGGCGCGCACCCTGTTCTACCGCGGGCGGCGCTTCACGGTGAGCGGCGAGGGCTATTCCGGTGCGGGCGCCATCAGCGCCGAAAACGGCGGGCCGCTGCCCGATTTCCTGCCCCTGCTGAATGCCGCGGCCCTGTGTTCCGACTCGCGCATCCGGGCCGGCCAACTGATCGGCGACCCCACCGAGGGCGCGCTACTGGCGCTGGCCGCCAAGGGTGGCGTGGAGCGCGAAACGGCGGCCGAGCACAGCCCGCGCATCGCCGAAATACCGTTCGACTCGGCGCATAAGTTCATGGCCACCTTTCACCACGATGGCGCGCTGGTGCGGATGTTTGTCAAGGGAGCACCCGACGTATTGCTGGCGCGCGCGGCCCGCTTTCTTGGGGACGAGGGCGAGCTCATGCTCGACGATGCGGCCAGCGCCGCCTTCGAGGCCGCCAATGGCGAGTTGGCCGGCCAGGCCATGCGCGTGCTTGCCGTGGCCGAGCGCGCCATCCCGTCCCAGCAGTTCGACCCCGCCGGCGACTTGATGGCCTGGGCCGACAGCCTGGTGCTGAGCGGCTTGATCGGCATCATCGACCCGCCCCGTCCCGAGGCACGCGATGCGATCCGGCTGTGCCGGCAGGCCGGGATCCAGGTCAAGATGATCACGGGCGACCATGCCATCACGGCCGGCGCCATCGCGCGCGAGCTGGGCCTGGAAGGCGTGGTGCTGAGCGGGGCGCAGCTTGACCGGCTCGACGTCGCCGAGCTGTCCCGTCAGGTCGAGGAAACGGCGGTGTTCGCCCGCGTCGCGCCCGAACACAAGGTCAAGATCGTCCAGGCGCTGAAAGCGCGCGGGCACGTGGTGGCCATGACCGGCGACGGCGTCAACGACGCGCCGGCCTTGAAAAACGCCGACATCGGCGTGGCCATGGGCATCACCGGCACCGAGGTGACCCGGGAGGCCGCCACCATGGTGTTGACGGACGACAACTTCGCCACCATCGTCGGCGCGGTTAAGGAGGGCCGCACCATCTACGACAACATCGTCAAGTTCGTGCGCTTCCAGCTATCGACCAACATCGGCGCCATCCTCACCGTGTTCGGTGCGCAGTTGCTGGGCTTGCCGACGCCGTTTACCGCCATCCAGATACTGTGGATTAACATCATCATGGACGGTCCGCCCGCCATGACCCTGGGGCTGGAACCGGCGCGTCCGGGCATTATGAACGAGCCGCCGCGCAGCAGCGAAGTGCGCATTCTTACTCTGCCGCGTTTCTGGCGTCTGCTCGCCTACGGTGCCACTATGGCTGTAGGCACCCTTGGCGTTTTTTCGTATGGGCTATCATCGGGCGGGATAGAACGTGCTTTGACGTTGGCTTTCACCACCTTCGTGCTGTTCCAATTCTTCAACGTATTTAACGCTCGCAATGATATCGGCAGTGCCTTCAACTGCAATTTTTTCGCCAACGGCAAATTGTGGGTTGCACTCATCGGGGTGGTGGGATTGCAGGTCGTGGTAGTGCACTGGGGCCCGGCGCAGGAAATTTTCCGCACCGTAGATTTGAGCCTGCACGACTGGGGACTGGCAGCACTGGTCGCCGCCAGTGTGCTG
>JANPCW010000199.1:0-2027 GCA_031431155.1 Janthinobacterium sp.
AAAAACGCCTGGGCTAAGACGGTGCCACGCCGAAACGAATCCGCTAAATGCCGCTGAGGGTTTTGCCGGGGTGGGGGGGCGGGGCGGGGCGGGACCGCCCCGGCTTGGCCCCGAGAACTCGACAGGGACGAAAAAAATGCAGCTCCGCGAGGAGCTGCATTTTTTACAGAAGAAGCCGTTTCGGGTCAGGCACTACCGCATCCGCGCCTGTTTTCGATCCAGCAAGCGGGCAGGACTGCCCGCCCTTCAATTAGTTGAATGTATAACGTGCGCCGAATGCGAGTGCATCGGCCTTACGGCCAAAAGTGGCGCTTTTGCCGTAGTGTTCGACTTCAGCAGTCAATGCGACATTTTTATTGATGGCATATTGGCCGCCCACCGATGCATACAAGCCGGTCTTGCTGTCGCCCCGGAAATTGACTGCCGTGCCGCGACCGCTGACGTTGTCGTGGGTGTTGACAGCGCCCAATTTACCGAACACGGAAAATTGTTCGTTGATTGGCGTGGTCGCCTTGCCGGCCACGTAAAACGCGTGGGAATCGGTGTCAATGTTGCTGGCGCCATTGTTGAAAGCGAAGCTCTTGCTGCCGAAGTCGGTATAACCGGCTTCAACGCCAAACATCTTGTCAAACTCGTAGCCACCAAACAATTTACCCGAGACTTTGTTGCCACTGTCGTTGGTGCCCGGCTGGTCGAAATTGAAACGGCTTGCGACCGCGCCAGCGCCCACATAGGCACCTTCAGCGTGAGCGATAGAGACGCTCGACAAAGTAGCAGTGGTAGCAATCAGTGCAAAAAGGATTTTTTTCATAATATTCAACTTTCAATTGAGAAATTTAAGGAACGTGCGTTGAATCGCAGTTCATCGAATTGCGAGGTAGCAAAGGTTAGCACCCCAAAAAAATCATGTCCTTGAGGATTTCGTAAGAGGCGTAACAAAATGTAACCGCGAAGATTGAATCGAAAATTTAGTCGGCACCGCCAAAATAGGCGAAATTTGAATAAATAAGTGATGCTTCACTGTAGTTACATGATGTTGCGGAACGTTAAGTTCACTCTGGGGCCGCAAAACCTGCGTTCTTTGTTGATGCCGTGCAGCCAATTGGTTTGAGTGTTTCCCGTCATTAAAAGCAGACTTCCATTGCCAAGAGACAATTTAACGATCGTTTGCAGGCGTTTATGCTTGAGGATAAAGGTCCTTGGGTCGCCAAAACTGACGGAGGCGATCGCCGGATCCGGCCCCAGTTCACTTTCATTGTCGCTATGAAAGCCCATGCTGTCGTTCTGGTCGCGATAGTAATTAAGCAAAACGCTATTGAACTGCCGACCGCTGGCCAGTTGCACGGCCTGCTTGATTTCAAGTTGCAAAGGTGTAAATGGCAGCGGATCCAGGGTCATGCCCGAGTAGCGATAGCTGGCTTCGCCGTACCAGGCAATCAGGCGCGGCTGCAAATGACGCTTGCCCCACACCACAATGGTTTCGGCGCGCCAGGGTGTGTCGGCGATCAGTTGTTGCAACACCGCCTCGTTTGACTGCGATAGCGCGATCTGCTCGAGAAACGCAAGTTGGCCGTCCTCAAGCGGGATCGGTGCGAGTTCGGCGCTGGCAATCAATAAATCCATCATTTTCACAATCGAGCAAGCAGGCGCATGACGATCTGATGAAAGTCAGTAGTGGCTGGGCGGATGAGCGCCGGTGACCGGCCGCAATCCGCCGAACGTTGGCGCCTAACCTTGGCGGATAACGCTGCGCTCATCCGCCCTACGCAGAACGCGCTTTTCGCGGGCTCAGGCGTACGCTTCGGCCAGGGTCATCACGCGCGGAACAACCTGGATGCCCATGTCGCTAAACAGCGCGCCGATCGCCGCCAGGTTGGCCGCGCACTCCTCGCTCTTCCATCCCTGGAAAAGGTCGGTACCGGCTTTCTGGAAATGCATGTCGAGCACCTTGCCCTTGTCCCTGTGGGTGTAAGCGGACATGTAGGTATTATGAAACTTTAACGCCTCAAGCGCAGCCAGAACGGTGA
>JANPCW010000200.1:0-1813 GCA_031431155.1 Janthinobacterium sp.
CATTACCTGCAACAAGATGTTGAAGATGTACGGATGGGCCTTCTCGATCTCGTCAAGCAGCAGCACCGCGTGCGGCTTCTAGCTGATCGCCTCGGTCAGCAAGCCGCCCTGGTCGAAGCCGACATAGCCGGGTGGCGCACCGATCAGACGGCTCACCGCATGGCGTTCCATATACTCGGACATGTCAAACCGGATCAACTCGATCCCCAGGATGAAGGCGAGCTGCTTGGCCACTTCGGTCTTGCCGACCCCGGTCGGCCCCGAGAACAGGAACGAGCCGATCGGCTTGTCGGTCTTGCCAAGGCCGGCGCGCGCCATCTTGATGGCCGAGGAAAGGGCTTCGATCGCAGGCTCTTGCCCGAACACGACATTGCGCAAATCGCGGTCGATGGTTTGCAGCTTGCTGCGATCGTCTTGATTGACGCTCTGGGGCGGAATGCGCGCGATTTTCGCGATGATGTCCTCGATCTCGGCCTTGCCAATGGTCTTCTTCTGCTTCGATTTGGGCAAGATACGCTGGGCCGCGCCGGCTTCGTCGATCACGTCGATGGCCTTGTCGGGCAAATGGCGGTCGTTGATGAAGCGCGCCGCCAGTTCCGCCGCCGTCGACAGGGCCGAAGCCGAATACTTGACGCCGTGGTGCTCCTCGAAGCGCGACTTGAGCCCGCGCAAGATCTGGATCGTCTGCTCGACGGTCGGCTCGTTGATGTCCACTTTCTGGAAGCGCCGCGCCAGCGCGTGATCCTTCTCGAACACGCCGCGAAATTCCGTATAGGTGGTCGCGCCGATGCACTTGAGCTGACCGTTGGCCAGGGCCGGCTTCAACAGATTGGACGCGTCGAGCGTACCGCCCGAGGCCGAACCGGCCCCGATGATGGTGTGGATTTCATCGATGAACAAAATCCCGTTCGGGTTGTCCTTCAATTGCTTGAGCACCGCCTTGAGGCGCTGTTCGAAGTCGCCGCGGTATTTGGTTCCGGCCAGCAAAGCGCCCATGTCGAGCGAATACACGATCGCGCTTTGCAAGATTTCAGGCACGTCGCCCTGGGTCACGCGCCAGGCCAGGCCTTCGGCGATGGCGGTCTTGCCGACCCCGGCCTCGCCCACCAGCAAGGGATTGTTCTTGCGGCGACGGCACAGGATCTGGATCACGCGGTCGATTTCATCTTCGCGCCCGATCAGCGGATCGATCTTGCCTTCGGCCGCCATCTTGTTCAGGTTTTGGGTGAACTGGTCGAGCGCGCTTTCCTTCTGGGGGCCCTCGACCTGGGTTTCTTCCACCCCGTCCGGCGCCTTTTGGGTATCGACCTGCTGGTCCTTGCGCACGCCGTGCGAGATGAAGTTGACCACGTCGAGCCGGGTCACGCCTTGCTGGTGCAGGTAATACACCGCGTGCGAATCCTTCTCGCCGAAGATGGCAACCAGCACGTTGGCGCCGGTCACTTCCTTTTTCCCATTCGATGCCGATTGCACGTGCATGATCGCACGCTGAATCACGCGCTGAAAACCGAGGGTCGGCTGGGTATCGACTTCGCCGGTGCCGGGCACCGTGGGCGTGTTGTCCCCAATGAAGTTGGTCAAGGTTTTACGCAAGTCTTCGATATTGACCGCACAGGCGCGCAACACTTCGGCGGCCGATGGGTTATCTAAAAGCGCAAGCAATAAATGTTCAACCGTAATAAATTCATGGCGCGCCTGCCGAGCTTCGACGAATGCCATGTGCAAACTGACTTCCAATTCTTGCGCAATCATACTTCCTCCATCACACACTGCAGGGGGTGCCCTGCCTTGCGCGCATGCGTTAAAACGAACT
>JANPCW010000201.1:0-1886 GCA_031431155.1 Janthinobacterium sp.
CGTATTTTTCCGCAGTGCGCGCAGAAGATCAATTAGAGGCGATCTGCTCCTATCTACGCGTGAACTACCCCCATATTCCATTAATTTTGGATGCCAAACGGGGCGATATCGGTGCGACGGCGCATCAGTACGCGCGCGAGGCATACGAGCGCTACGGCGCCGATGCGGTGACCGTCAACCCTTACATGGGCCAAGATTCCGTGGCTCCATATATGGAATGGAAAGAGCGCGGTGCGATCATTCTGTGCCGCACCTCAAACCCGGGCGGCTCGGATCTGCAATTTCTGATGGCGGACGGCAAGCCGGTGTACCAGCACGTTGCGCGCCTGGTAGCCGAAAAGTGGAACAGCAACGGCCAATGCGCACTGGTGGTGGGCGCCACGTTCCCCGAAGAACTGGCGCAAGTTCGGGCCATCGTCGGCAATATGCCCCTGCTGGTGCCCGGTATTGGCGCCCAGGGCGGCGATATCGCGGCCACGGTCGCTGCGGGTCAGACTGCGCGCGGGATGGGAATGATGATCAATTCGTCCCGCGCCATCTTGTATGCGGCTGCGGCCGAGGGCGAACAGTTTGCGGATGCGGCGCGGCGCGTCGCGCTGGAAACACGAGACGCGATCAACCGGTACCGACACTTCTAACATGATGCTTGCCGGCGGCACATCGGTAATGTGCGCCGTGAATGTCGGGCATCATGGATGACAATTGGAAAGATTTGCCAGCGCTACTATACTTATGTTGCAGTGCAACCAAGTCTACAGGAGCGCAAAATGTCTACCATTTTCAATTTCACATCAACCGAGCCGAACCTCCCCCAAGTTCAGCCAACTTCATGGTTGGCAAGTTGCTTCGCCAGGCTGGTCGAGAGCATCGACCAGCGCGCCACGCGCCAGCATGAAGCCTACCTTGCCGATGCGACCGATATTCATGACCTCGAAGATCGCATGCGCGATGGCAGCCGGGACGGCAATCGGTATTTTCATTAAGACCGGGGCGGGGCGATCGCCTCCGCGTAATCGTAGAGTTCGCCCAGAATATGTTCGGCACGTTCATCGGCGGTGTCCGATAGCTGGTCGATTTCGCTAAATAGCAATTCGACCGTGCGCGCTCCGCCAGCGCCATCGAACAGGCGCGCCGCACGATGTTGTTCCCAACGTTGTGCTTCGAGCGTGGATAGTGTGTGCGGGAAGTTGCGCGCCCGATAGCGGAACAACAGTTCTTTCAAGCGCTCGTCGTCGAACGATGGACGGGCACCGGCGAGGCGTTCAGGGCTTTGCGTGCGCAGCGATTCAAGCTGGCGCCGGTCGCTATTGCCGACGAAGCCGCCATACAAATCTTCATCGACATCGGTTTGTTCTGCGCCCGACCCAGGGCGCTGGAACACTTCATTCCAGATCGCCGACATGTCCGGTCCCGCGGCCGCTTTGGCCGCGTGCGAGCGCGCCAGCGCGACGTCAATTCCCCAACGCGCAGCCATGGCCTCGGACAGGGTTTTCAGATTGCCCACCAGCATAGGCGATTTGTTCAGATGAATACTCTTGATGGGCAGGCGCGTCACGCCCTCGGGCAGCGCGTCCGAACGGGTGAACATGCGGGTACGGATGGTGGCAGCGTCCAGTGCAAACAATTCGGCCGGATCAAAGCTGCAATCCCATACGATGACTTCGTTCTTGTTGCTGGGGTGGGTGGCGAGCGGCCATACCAGGGCGATGCAGCCGCGCTCTGGGGGGAACATGCCGGAAATATGCAGGAAGGGTTGGCGCAGTGGCGCTGCCAGATGCATTCCCATTTCTGTCGCGACACGTTCTTTCTTGTGCAAGGCCAAGCAAAAGTCAAACAGCTTGGGCTGTTTTCGCTTGATCAAGCGGGCCAGGGCGATCGTGGCGCGC
>JANPCW010000202.1:0-3550 GCA_031431155.1 Janthinobacterium sp.
GGATCAGCTGGCGTCGGTTGAGGCGGGCGCGGTGCTGGGCGACCTGTGCCACGAGGCCGAGGCCGGGCGCTACCTGCCTGAGACGGTGGCCTATGTGCAGGCGGCCACCGGTCAGGCCATCCCGGCCAGCTACCTTGGCCATGGCGGTCTGCTTGCACAGCAGACCGTAATGCTGCGCGCGAGCCGGCGCTTTGGCGGCCCGATCGGGGCCTTGGCGCTGGCGGTGAACGACGGCCGCGCCGACGCGGCGCTCGAATGCCTGCGCCCGAACGCGGATTCAACGCTGGCCTGGATCGAGCCGGCGCACCAGTCAGACATCTTGCAACTGGCAGTGACGGGCCGAGCCGGTGCGGGAGGCGGTTACCGGCATTATTTGACCCTGTTGGCGCAGCCCGCGCCAGATGGGCATGAAGCGTGGGTCCGTTCGATATTGCGCAGTTTCGAATCGTTCCGGATCCTGTGCGCGCTGCGCGAAGGCGAATGGGGCGTGACCGGCTTGAACGCGGCGATCGAGCAGCGCCTTGAGGCGGCGGGCCTGATCCGGCGCCGCAGCGAATGGTACGTCGGGCGGCCGGTCATGATCACCCGCAACGACTACGGCACCAATGTATTTAACGGCGATATCGGCCTGACGCTGGCCGACCCTGCGCGCGCGGGTTCGTTGCGCGTGTATTTCCTGGAAGGCGATGCGGTGCGCAGCGTGCTCGCGACCCGGCTGCGCCAGGTGGAAACGGCATTTGCGATGACGGTGCACAAGGCGCAGGGCTCGGAATTCCGGCATACGGTGCTGGTGCTGCCCAAGGAGCGCGCCAGCATGATCGCACGCGAACTGATCTATACCGGGATCACCCGGGCGCGCGAATTTTTTACGCTGGTCGCGCCGGCCCGGGCCGTGCTGCAGGACGCAATCGGGCGCCGCACCCAGCGCGCAAGCGGATTGCGCGCACGGCTCGATGCGTGAATTGGCGAGTGATTCGGTGAATGGTTCGGCGGGTGCTTCTTAAAATCAGATGCGACGGCGATGGAGCGTCTTGGCCGTACTCTTGCGGTAACGCGTCGCGCGCACTTGCGCGACCGGCGCCTGGTCGCCGGAGGTCAGGAAACGGCGGATGTTGAGGGCATCCATGATCCTCGCCGAGCTTGCATTGGCGTTCAGCAGGATCACGGTGGCATTGGTGGTGGCGGTTCGGATGCGCATGATCAGGCAACGCCCCGCTTCATCGGTAAAGCCGGTTTTGGACAGGCCGATATCCCAGCCCTTGGCGCCGACCAGTCGGTTGGTGTTGTGGTACTCGACACCGCGACCATTGATCTGGATGATGTTTTTGGCTTCGGTCGTGATGCGGGCGATTTCTGGGTATCGGGCCGCCGCGGTGGTCATTTTGACCAGGTCGGATGCCGTCGATTTGTTGTTGGGTGAGAGCCCGGTGGCTTCCTCGATCACGGTCTGGCTCATCCCCAACGCCTTGATCTTTGCATTGACCGCAGCACTGAACGCAACCGGGCCGCCCGGGTAAGTGCGCGACAGCGATGCCGCGGCGCGATTGTCCGAGGACATCAACGCCAGTTGCAGTACCGCGCGCCGGCTGATGGTGGCGCCGACCGGAACGCGCGATCGACTGTGTTTGAGTAAATCGACATCCACCTTGTCGATGCTGATCGGCGCCTCCATATCGGGCTTGGAATCGAGCACGACCATTGCTGTCATGAGCTTGGTGAGCGAGGCGATCGGGACCACGACGTTGGAATTTTTTTCCAGTAGGACTGCGCCGGTGTTGTCGTCAACCACCAAGACCGACTGCGAGCCGAGCTGGACCGCAAATGCGGTCGTCGTCAGCGACGTCAGGAGTATTGCGAGAATTTTCTTGATCATGGAGTTTGATGGAATAGGGTGTTCGAATGGGGCGCACCTCAATCGGAGGGCGCTGCGCGCATCTAGAAATGGTCTGGCATTGGGGCAATATTTCCCACAGGTAGACAATACCATCCTGCCGTTCCCATGTCTACGCCGCAAGGCTGTGGAGTAAGCCTAGAAATCAATGAAATGACTTGCGCCAAGGCATCGCTTCCTGTTTCAGAAACAATTTGTTACTCAATTTTTCCGTCCTGCACCGCGCGCATCGCTGCCGTCGACCTGGTTGGAGGGATGGTGCGGCGCACCAACGCGGTGGGGCAGGGCGGCGAACCAGGATGACGCAATGGCACGGAGTGCGATATAGTGAGCGCCCCGATTTAATGAGTTCGCTATGGCATCGCGCAGAGATTTTATTCAACGAGGCCTTGGTCTCGTCACCATGGGTGTAATCGTCAGTCCGTTGGTTGGATGCGCGGCCCGCCCAACGGCCATCGCCAGGGCGGCGGCCCCTCCCAACAGAACGCTGGCGCGCCTCGCCAAACCGGCTGCAACGCCGGTCACCATGGCGTCGGAGCGCTCGATCGAGCTTGAACCGCCACCGGACATCTTCGATGCGCAAGCCCTGGATCTCGAATTCTGGCTCAAGCCACGGGTGCTCCACGTGACCCGTCCGGCCAGCGGCGAGCGGGCCAAACTGCTTTACTGGAAAGACGGCGACGTGATCGATTCGGCCTACCAGGAACTGTGCCATTTGATGCGCGACGTCAATGGCAAGCAAACCGCGCCGATCGATCCCAAGCTGTTCGAGACGCTGTGGGGCACCCAGGCATTCGTGGCCCGCTATGGGATCGAGCAGCCGCTCGAGATTCTGTCTGGGTACCGCACCGCAGCCTCGAACACCAGGCTGATCGAGGCCGGCGTGCCGGCCGCGCGTCAATCGCTGCATATCACAGGCCGTGCCGCCGATATCCGTATTTCGAACCTGAACCAGGAAGTGCTGGGCGGGTTGATCCGCAGTTTCCGCCAGGGCGGGGTTGGTTTCTATTTCCGTCCGGGCGCCAGGGGTGGCTGGATTCATGCCGATACGGGGCTCAACCGCACGTGGAAGGGCTGACGGTATCGTGCTGCGCCGCCCAGTAAGCTGCGGCGATTGCGCACCAATTGATCAGGAACAAGATGCAAGACGACACACACATTGAGCTCGATTCCAACCCGACACCGCCGCGCTTTCGGCCCTGCCGGTGGGTCGATCTGCGCACCCCATCCGAGGTCGAAATCTGGATCGATGAACATAACCGCAGCATGCAGGAAAATATTCGCGCCACTGAAAGTGGCTGCGGCGTATGTTTTACCTTGGCGCAGGGCGGCGATATTTTCCTTCAAACGAGTGCCGATGGCGCCGTCGTGCTCGACGTGCGCGCCGATGCGCAGTGGGTGGCGCCGCTGATCGCCGCTGCCACTCAAACCGAGGCGCCGGATTCGTCCCTCTGGATTTTGCCGGACGACAAACTGATCCAGCTGATCGTCGGTTTAAGCAGCCTGATCGCGACGTCGACCCTGGTTGTGGGGCACAATTTTGGCCTTAGGCACCGATCGGCGTCTTACAAGCGCTGACGCTCCTGGCGCGTAAGCCGGATGACTGCGCGCTAAATTGATTTCGGTAAACTGCGTGGGGCGCCAATCTGCACGCAGTTG
>JANPCW010000203.1:0-4208 GCA_031431155.1 Janthinobacterium sp.
GCCCGGCCGGGCCCCTTCTTGCTGTTGTAGAGGTCAATGATAGCTGCCTTGGTCCAACGTTTTCTGGACGTGAGCGGCGAAAATACCATGTGTTCCGGGTAGAGCGCGAACCCTTCTACGGTCGAGTCGATGACGTCTCGCGGCGCCATGTCTGCAAAAGTGACGGTCGCCAGCTGCCTTTCGCACGCTGCCCACGACTTGGCTCCGATAAGGCCTGTGCCGGTGTCAACGATAATGGGGAAGTGGGGTTTCCGGAATAGGAAGTTCATTGCGCTCATGGGACTTTTGAGTGGTGGTTGCAGAGAATTGGAGGGAGGGCATTCGCATCAGGCGCGGGGAGTTTCGTCGGCCTGTCGTGCCAATGGCAAGGTATCGACTATGTCTTTGAGCTTCTGACTGGCTTGGAAAGTGACGACACGATGCGCCGGTATCAGGACCTCCACGCCGGTCTTCGGATTGCGGCCTGGGCGGGAGACTTTATCGCGGAGTTGAAAATTTCCGAATCCCGTCAGTTTGACGGATTTCCCACGCTTAAGCGCATTGCAGATTTCGTCGAAGAAGGCCTCCACCATGTCCTTCGCCTCGCGCTTGTTTAGACCTACCTGCTCGAACAGTAGCTCGCCAAGTTCTGCCTTGGTCAACGTCGGTGGCTCGGCGTCTACATTCTGAAGGGCATTAGCTGATGCCGATGCGCCAGAAAAGCCGCCTGCCGGCGTCGGCGCCGATGGCAATTTGGCAGAGAAACCAGCGGACGAAGAAAAGTAGTCGGACTATCGGGAAAACCCATCATTTCAAGTGGCGCCACGTGACTATCCTATATTTTGACTTCGTTTTTTGTCCCGTGTCGCTGACCCGGGGAGGTGTTGCCGCGCAGAGCAAGCCGTGTTCCGGTGCGTCTTAAAACCATCTGAGCCTGGCGGCGCAAGTACGCTTACTCTGGCGAGGCGCTGCCCACTTTTGCCAGGACCATTAGTATGTCGTCGCGACTTCCACTCGCGCCTGGGTACCTGAAGTCGATGACACGATAGTTGCCTACCTTCTTGCCACTAATGCTGACCGAAAATTCCTCCTTTGCGTCTTGCGGCAGGGTCCCCGAACGGTATAGTTCGAGAGCCAGCATCGCCGGAAACCACAGACGGATTTCTTGCCCCTCAGTCGTGAAGCGAATCCGGCTTTTTGGGTACCCAAGGCTGCTTACTGTGCCTGTCTGGTACGGCTCCATCAGCATCCGAACTTCATGCAACATTGTTCCGTTTATGGCAATTCCCTGCATATTGCTTTCTCAATCATGACTGTGGTCCCGCGATTTCAGGGCGACCGTATCGCCGTCGCTGTTCCGTCTTCGTACACGGATTGTCGACGACACTGGCGCCATCTCGGCACGGCGTATCGGCTGCGATTCGTGACCGAGCATTTTAGCTGAGCTTGGTTCGGTTTGGGCAGCTCCCTGCGTACAGCTTCGTACGGCTTAGAAGCTGCGGCCGGGCGCTGCGGCTTGGCCTCGCCGTGCCGTGGCGCGTTGGCGCTCTTCGACGCAAGGGGATAGCCGGTCGAGCACTCCTGTTGTGTCGATGCCAGACCTACTTCGTGAGTCCAAACGCGACATCGAATTCGGCAAGCTTAAGCTCGGCTCGCCACTCTTCGAAGAGTTTGTGGAGAGTTTTGGCCATCGGGTCGCCCTCGTCGCGATACAGGTGTGTGGCAAATTCCTTTAGGTAGCGCTCGCGGCAATCCTCGTAGCTGGCAACATCCAGCGGAAAATGCTGGCAGTCAATCACGTCCGGGATGACTTTACGTCCCTCACCGCTAATCCCGAATGCAAGTCGGCTTCTGTTCTCAATCAGCCATCGCTTAAACGAAGTCGCCCATGCTTTTTCCATTTCCTCATGGGATGTCGTGCGCCGAAACAGCACAAGGGTTGTAGCCTCTGCCGCGTACCATGTCCAGTCCTTGAGCTCAGTGCACGTCCATCCGATGCGTTGAGCAAGCTCACGTGCCTTTGGCAGTTCAGGGGCGGTGCGGTCTGCGCACGGATAGGGCATTGATACAACGGCGGTACTGTACTCAACGAACTTCCCGTTCGAGAGCGGCAGGCGCTCATAGAAGCGAACCTGGTGGTCAGCGCCGGGAAAGTTGATGCTCGGGTGACGAACGTTGATGGCGCGCCCCCATCCCGTACTGCATGCCTTGTAGTCAATGCCAAGGCCCATACGCTTTACGACGTTTTTATCGTCGCCACTTGGTTCCGAATAGCCAAGGCCGAATGCCTTTGCAAACAAGGTCGAGCAAATACGGCGTAGTGCGCCGATTTCGTCCCAATGTGCACTAGGGCTCACTTCTAACGCCAGCAAGCGGTTGATGTTGGCGCGAAATTCCATGAGTACGCCAGTGCCGATGAGGCGCAATTCCTCAGGCGCAAGTGTTTGGTCAATCGGGTACCCGAATTCGGTCATACGAGCGACGAAGGACTGCTCATTTAGGGCAGAAATATCCGGCTCTAAACCTGAATCCATCATCCAACCCAGGAGCGCGGCATTCGTCCGAAACCCAAGCCCGGCCGCAAGGGCCTCACTCAGGTGCGATGACTTTGCCGTAGGAAAACGGTCTTGAAGGGCGTTTTTAAGATAGCGCAGTCGACCTGCGGAAATAGGAATAACAGCCATGGTGGCACTCCAATCGTAATGCGGTCAGCGTCCCCCGATTACGCACTGACCAATGAATGGAATGCGAATATTGAATGTAATGCATGTATCTGCTTTAACCCGGGGGCAGGTTGGGCCCAGATGCCAGTGATTATGGTAGCACAATCCAACTGGGTGTCAATTTCGTCACAACGCGTGTTGATACCAAGGCTGGTTAGGGGCCGACAATCCGCTGGCGGCGCGTGTTGGCGACGGGGCCATCGCCGCGAGGCCCACCGATGCGACATCGGGGCCCGTGCAGCGACCGGTTGGCCAAGCAGAACATGCCGCGTGCAACGGGTATGATGTGTACCCTCTACTGACCAGCAATTTCATCAGGAATGCAGCATGGCACAATACGGCGAATGGACTAAAAAGGGCGCCACGCTTAGCGAGGTAACTGCTCAAGAGGAGTACGGCATCAGTAGGGAGTTGATTATCGCGGGCATCGAAGCCGGCAGGCTTGAATACCGGGACGGGGCTGTATGGGGGAATCCATATCTGCGTTTACTGCGGAGCCAACTGGAAGCCCATATTGCAACGGAACTTGGTGCCGGCTATCTGGCCAACGTGAAGAACCAGGCGGAGCTGCTCGTGGTGAAAAAAGAAATCGCTGCAACTGCCAAGAAGCTAAAGCAGCTTCAAACCCGGAAGACGGAGCTCGATGCATCATTGGGCGGCAGCGCAACGAAAACAGATTGAGAGTCCGTACCAATCGGTACTGGCTGCCGACGATGAAACGACTGTGAACAAGAAATCTATGCCGACAAAACGACTCGAACGCCTGATGTTTGTGCAGGGCGGCCAATGCTTCTTTTGCAAATCACCGTTGCCAAAGGTGGAGGCGAGCATCGAACATCTGCTGGCAAGCTCCAATGGTGGCGGCAATAACGATGAAAATTGCGTTGCCTGTTGTCGAGCGCTCAATGCAATCCTCGGCAGCATGCCGTTGAAAGATAAGTTTCAAGTCGTACTCAATCAGAAGGGTAACTTCAAGTGCCCTGGCGGCGTCGGCGCCAATTCCGGTGCCACGTCCACTGCGAGCACTTCCAAGTCAACGCCGCTGCCAAGTGCGCCGCCAAAGGAGCCTGGCGCTGGGAAATCAAAATCTGACAATTTCACCATCTTGGTGGCAAATCTCAAGCAGCGCGGCACCGGTCGGCCGCGGACGCTCAAGACCCTTACCTCCAGTGTCGCGTCAATTTTCCCGAAAAGCGTCACCGAGGCCGAACTCGCGGCCCTCATTCAGGAATTGCAATCAACGGGGAAGGTGGCCGTTAATGGGAACAAGGTTACGTATTCGCTGTAGGTTGGCCAGGTGCGTAACTCTAGGCGGGGCGGGATGGTGCGGCGGCACCCATACAGGTCGTGTCGCCACAACCGTTTGCCGTCCTGCCATCCGTCATTTCGCGTTGGCCAACAAATTAGGTGAGGGGGGGCGCGCATCAGCCCACCGCCGCAATCACCTTGAAGGCCCTCCGTCAGTGACAACACGGTCGTCAATCGATGGTCACCGGCGCCAGTTCC
>JANPCW010000204.1:0-67590 GCA_031431155.1 Janthinobacterium sp.
TGCCTCACGAAAGAGTCCATCAACTGCATGGAGATACTTTGGATGGCGTATGCCTCTTGCTCGCTGCCTGGGTTTGTTTCGCCTATGTCCTCGCAGTAGTTTTGCCAGATATGCACAGCCTCATGCACCAACAATCCGGCAATCTCGATTGGCGTTCGCGTGTCATGCTTGCCAAGGCAAACGATGGCGCATGCCTTCCCATCCTGATTCAACATGAAATGCACCGTCGCGTTGCAGTGCGTGGATCGCAAGAAATCTACATGCTCTTTCACGCCAAGGCGTTTCAGCGCATAGCGTAGCTGGTCTTCGTGCAGACAAAGGGCCATGAACGGCCCTGGCGCACCGTGATCGCGCTTGAGCCAGTCAACTTTCATTTCCACGCCTCCACTACCTGCTTATGGCGGTCAGCACAGACCCCATAGGCTTCAATCAGCGCCACGGCCCATTTAAGGATTGCTCCCGCCGAACCATCTACGGAGCGGTTTAAGGCCGGACACGGCTGGCGCAGAGACGCTTGGAGTTGGGGCGATGGCGGCGATTGCGTCGGCAACGATCCGCAGGCTGTCATCATTCCAGCACTGGCGATCACGAAACTCAACTTTAGTAACTTCATGCTCAACCCTTTCCGTGATGGGCACGAACTTCGTGCGTATGACTTCCTTCACCTTCTCATGCTTCTCAGCCGATGCGTCGATCTTGTCCACCCGGCGCAGGGTTTCGCGCTGCGCAGCCTGCACTCGCTTTAGCTCGATGTTCCCATGCCGCCACTCCTGCACCTGCCACGTTCCGATGCCCGCAGCAATGGCAGATGCAAGGCCAACAGCGGCGAGGACGTAGATCATTGCGCCGCCTCGTCTGTCTCAAGCACCGTGTTATCACTGGCCTGCAACGCTGCGAGAAGTTCCGGCGTCATGCGTCCTGTCGTGGCCAACTCCCATGCCGCTGCGCGCTGGGCCGGGTTCATAGCTTCGAGCCAGTCGGTCATAGCGCCTCCATCGCCCAGGCCAGCCGCGCTTCACGGTCAGGCAGACCAGTTAAACCGCCATTGATTTTCCGGGTGATGAGTTGGAACTGCCCGTTCTCCGCCAAGTCGTTGCAGCCATGCCGGTGCCAATACTCAGCAGCACTCAGCGCCGCCCATTGGGGTTTGGTCAGTTCATCCGGGTCGGCCTCGAAATCAGGCGCATCGGGGTATCTTTCTCTCAGCATGTCCCTTGCCTTGGCGTGGTTGGCCCGCCCGGTGACTTGGATCAGGCCATGCCCACGGTACAGGGAGCCGTCGCCGGGTTCGGTGTTTCCAAGATCGAGCCTACCCTCATACCGCGCCTGCGCGGGTGTCGGCCCCCAAATCTCCACCACCCAGGCCAGCCCGCCCGACTCATGGCCTATCTGGGCCAGGAATGGGGCTTGGCGGGCTTTGTTGTCGATCTCATAGGCATCCATAGCCTGCGTCAGCCACGGTGCCCACATTGCGGCGCGGCCTAGCTTGATCCGCATGGCGGCTGCGAGTTGTTCGGGTGTCATGGCTTTTTCTCCTCAAAGTCAATCTTTTGCTGGCGCTGCCCGACTACCCGCGCAGCAACTTCGTGAAGGATGACAATCGACCCATATGTCAACCACAGAAATTCTGACGAGCCGCCCTTCCATATCGTGTAAACGAAGGCCCAAGTCATCACGGCCTTCCCGACATTGCTCCACAGCGCAGTCTCGCGCAGGCGTCCCGTCCTGGCGTCAGTCACCAAGTCCATGAGACAGGCTCCTGGACGCCGTTCAGTCATCGCTCCCACCCCAACACCTTTGCAACGCCGTGATACGCGCCTGATGCCCACGCTGCCAGCACACCCAGGGCAATGCCAGCAGCCCACCGAATTCCGCCTTGCTGTGCAGCGTCAATCCTTGCCTGCCTGCGCGCTGCGTCCTCGATCAGCCTTCTGTGATAGATGCCGTGTCCGGTTGGAATCTCCTCCTTGAACTGCGTCGAAAGGAAGTCGATCTTCTCGTCCAGGTGTTTGCGGGTGTCGCCAATCATGGCCCGTGTCGTCTCGTGCTGCGAGTTCATCAGGTGGATGATCGTGCGCATCTGCCCATCATCGGATCGGCGGTCTTCGTCGGTGCGGTGACTGGGTTCCATTCCGGCGTCCTTAAAAAGCCTGCCGGGCGCCCACCAACAGGCGCCCGGCAAACCAAATCATGGCAATCCCGGCCGATTCTATGCCTCCAGCTGGCTCTATGGCAATGTGGGTAGGTTTCTCGGCCACAGGCCGGCGCGGATGATCCTGGTCCTGATTTCGCGGGCCTTGTCCAGCACCCAGGCCACGGTTTCGTCGTGGGGCATCAGTATGTACTGATCGATCAAAGTGTGGCATCCGCGCAACTCCGGCCGGTCGCAACACAATGGAATGCAGAGCCGGTCATCCTGCTTGATGCCTTTGCCGGTGGTCGGGGGATGGGCCGCTTGGCTGTACCCAACGATGCCGCAGCGCGCGCATGGGAGCGCGGCAATCAGGCGGCGGTAGGGCTCGCTTCGGACGGCGTTCTCTTTTGGGAACCTCACGCCGGCACTTTCAACGCCGCGCGGACGCGATCCTCCAGGCCAATCCATTCCTCATGCTCTCGCGCCAGCTTGCGGGCTTGCTCGCGCCACGCTGGCACCTGCGCCGGGTACTGCCGGCAAAGGGCGACGTAGTGCTGCACGATCTTCGTGGTTTCGGCGTCGAAGTCGAAGCTCATACGCCCAATCCCGAGAAGGGCGATGAGTAATTGCGCCGGGCCTCGCCGCGCGCAATGCGATAGAGATAGCTCGTTGGCACGTTCAGCGCAGCCAACTCGCTGTCATCGCCGGTCGTGCGGAATCGGGCCACCACGTCATCCGTGATGCGCGATCCGGCCCTGCGCGCCTTTGCAATCGCAGCAGTGTGCGCCAAGCTCTTTGGCTTGCCGACAAATACTGCGCTGCGTGTGCGCGCAACCAAGTGCTCCGGGTGAGTGCAGCCGAGCACACAACTCAGCCGGGCGCCGACAAACTTCTTTCCGGGGCTTCGCTCGTTTACCAGCGCAAACAAGTCCCTGCGCACCAAGCGTGTGCCGATCCCCGATGCGTAGTATTGCGGTTGTCCTTGGGGGTTGATGTACCCGGTCCACACCCAGCAGCCGTCTTCCTCGCGGACCCGAGATTGCAGCCAATCAAGCGTGAGTGCCTTCATGCTTTTGGCCCCGGTAGCGTCGCCGCGTCAATCGCCCGCCGAATCCACTCACCCCCCGACACAGGCTTATTTCCGGCCCACCGCGCCAGCAGGCCGAGTTTCTGGCGCTGCGTTTTAGTCATCTGGAGCGAATACTGCGTGTCCAGGTACTTGGCCTTGGGCCGGAAACCAGGATCGTCGATTTTTCGAGTCATCCAAATACCTCTCCAGTTTCAGGGTCAATGTCGTGTCCGTCCCAAGTTTGCCAGTTCGGGACCGGGAACTCCACACCAAGGTCATTGATGGCGAAGGCTTGAAGCTGATCGAGGTACTTGGACATATCTCTCACGCCCAGGTCGGCCACACTCTTGAGTTTTCGCACGGTGCGCTTTTTTCGTTGGCCTGCAATCGTGATGATTTTGATGTCGTAGCCAAGGAACTGGCGCTTCATGGCCTCGTGCCACGCCTCGGCGGTCCATTGTCCGCCAAGAGCCTGTCGCGCGATCACGCGCAGGCAAGGCCCAAAATAGAACCTCAGTTGCTTCAAGGTCTTGCTGTCCTCGAACTCCCCGGCCACCACCACCACCTTCTTGCCGTCGGTGAGCATCTTCTTGCAGTAGGGCCAGATGCGGGTCTTGAACTCGACGTGCCCGTGCTCCTGGTTCTCCAGCAGGACGGTGAGGCCGGGCTTGACGTTGAGTTTCACACCCACCACGCCTTGATCCACTCCACAAAGCGCAGCCACAATGACCCGTGCTTGCGCACAAACTCGAAGCGCGCCACATAGCGGTCCTCAACCAACTCGATCACGCCTCGCTGCACCAAGCGCAGCGCAGCGGCGCGACGTTGCGGGATCGAATCAATCCAGGCCGGGTAAGCGGTGTCGTTCTCCACATGGGCAAGCACTTCTTGCTCGCGGCCGACGCGGGTGCGGAAGTCGGGCGGGGCAACGATCATTTCGGCATCCTCTGCAAAATCAGGTTCCTGGTCATCAGCACGGCGGCCCCGCTCTTGATGTCTTCCTCGGTGAAGCGCAAGACGCTCCAGCCAAGAATGACCGCCGCGTTGTACTTGGTGCAGTCGTCAATGAAGCCCTGCGGCTGTTGATGCCGCCCTTTGGTCCAGACGCCGCCCTCACACTCCACCGCGATCTTGAACTCAGGCCAAGCGAAGTCAAAGCGCCACTTGCGCAACAGGTCGAACTTGAACTCGCGCATCGGCTCGGGCAGCTTGTGCGCCTTGACGTGCAGAGCGAACGCTTCTTCGAGGGCGCTGGGGGGCTTGGGGATTTTGGTCATGCTGGCACCGCGATCCGATTCGCCACCCAGGTCCGCATGCGCGACCAGCGGCTCTCCTGGGTTTCATGGCCCCAGGAACCTTCGTCGTTCTCGTACACGATTTCAGCGGCCAGCGCGCGCGCCACGCCGAACAGTTTGCTGACGGCCTGGGCGTCTTCAATGTCCACCCCGGTCATGGGCAACCCACGCTTCTCTCCAAGCACACCAAGAGCGCAATACCCGCCCTCATGGACCAGTTCGTCCGCGATCAGTCTTTTCACCGGCATCGCGTCCAGGGCCTCAATCAGTTCGCGCAGCATGGCCTGCCCGCGCTGACCTCGGATGGCCGACTTCACGGCGCCACGCCACATGATGAGTTGCCAGCCATCGCAATCGTCGGAGTAGTTGCTGCGGCTCATAGGTCGCGCTCAAAGAAAAACACAAACCCGAGGATTGTGAAAATCCATGTTTCGTACCATCCGCCAGCATCTTGGCGGCAAAAGTGCAGGATGTTCTTCGGCCTCCAGCAATGATGCCATTGGTCACGATTCCACAAGTTGACGCTCGACATGAATTTCAGTGGTTTCATTGGTTCACCTTCTTGACTGCGCCAGCCACCATGCGGGCGATGGATTGATTGATTTGCACCGCATAAGCGGCCTTTTCTCTCTGCCGGATGGCTTCAAGATCATGGCCGTCACGTTTGATTTTGGGGTACACCGTGAGCCAGCCGTTGATGGCTGCTGTCCCCAATGCTTCGTTCATGTCCCAGCCCTCGGCGTGCATCTTGGTGATGCGGCCAATCATCAAGGCCTGGGCCTTGGGCGTGAACGGGTGTTGCTTTTTTGTGGCCTCTCGGCGTTCGAGAAAGGCAGCCCAAATTTCAGGGTCGATGAAAGCCGGGAGTTCAGTCATCGAAGTGAACCCCGTTTTGCCGCGCAACATTGATGCAGTTCTGGCAGACCTCATGCCCTAGAGTCTTGTCGGCCACGATGTACTTTTTCTTAGCCATGCCGCCAGTCGAATACATCCGACACCAGGAATCACCATCAACACCTGTTGGGCTTTCAATCCAAAGGTGAGCCCTCTTTTTGTTTTGCATCCTTGGTACAAGGTATTTCATTGTTTGCTCCAAGATTTCGAGCGGTTCGATGGCGAAGCCCCCCCTACCCCCCAAGCAAAGGAAGTAGTGAAGGCGTCAATGTTGCTCCTGAGTTTCAGAGTCGGACATAGACGACCCGCGACCGGCTTTGCAGCCACCCTTTCGGGCTTCCATCTGTCTCGCGGGTAAGCCCCGACAGTTCCGCACATGGATTGCATGGTTGCCTTTCGGCAGCGGTGTCGAGGAAAGAAAAAACCCCCAAGGGTTCCGGCTTTCCTGCTGGCACAGTACCCACTGAAGGGCTTGAAAGCCGAAGCCGTTGGGGGCTTCGAGTCGTGTGCCAGCATCGACGGAACGGATGTTAGCACATCACCATGGCAGGCCGCAAGTACCCTTTGAACTGCGCCCCGCCGGCCCTGACCGACCGACCCCTTGCGGGTTGGGGCGCAGATCAAAAAAGTCTGGCGCCGCGTCACGCGATGCACCACACCTTGACCGGATGTGCATGCGTCTTGACTGACGCCGCTGGCCTATAAACCGGCGACCCGTCTGGATGCATCGTTTGGCGTATCAGGCCATCCTTGGCCGCCAACAATGACAGCGGCCCCCAAGCCTTGTGCGATGCCGGCTGCGTCTTTGCGACGGCGCGAAACTGCTCCATCGTCATCGTGGAGTGCCCTTGCGATTTTCGGATCAGCAACCATGCTCGAAGCTCATTCACGACCTCATGGCGCCATTCTGGAGCAAACTCGATGGCAAGCTGCATCCCGCGTTCTTTAGCCTCGCGGCCTGCCGTTGCGTCTAGCGTCATTCCAGCACCTTCTTGACCGCCAGCAGAGTCTCCAGGCCGGGGTTTGCGACGTGCCCGTTCATAAATTTGCTGATCCACGAATAGGACACGCCAGACGCATTTGCGACCCTTACCCAGTCGCCTTTGGAGCGCTTGAGCAGCGCCTTGACCGCCTTGTCGAGTCGAACGGGCTTGCTTGGGGTCATGGTGTTGCCTTGGTGGATGCCATAAACCGGATGCTAAACCACGGAAAAGGATTCGTCAAGGCCCATCGTGCCATCAATGTTTTGCTTGACACCGGAAAATAATGCGCGTATTCTCGCGCCCATGTCCTGGCTCTACTCCATCTGGTTCGATGTCTTTGGCCGATTCTGGTTGCATCTGCAACTGGCGTACTACGAGACGGCCTTGGAGCAGGTCGATCCCCTGTCTGATGATGTCCCGTACATCGTCGGGCGCCTCTCTGAAATCCACGATCAACTCAACAAGGAATGACCATGCCCCTGCCAGCCCCTCCCGCACAGTTCTCCGACAAGCCGCGCCCACCCATCACAATGGACCCGGTTGAATCCAGTCAGATCGCAGCCATCGGCTATGACCCGGCCACCAAGACCCTGGCCGTGCAGTTCAAGCATGGCGCCGGGGCGATCTACCACTACCCCAACTTCGAGCCGGAAACATTCGAGGCCCTGCGCGCCGCCGAGTCGCCCGGCAAGTTCTTCGGGCAGCACATCAAGGGGCTGCCGTTTGAGAAGTACGCGCCCGAGCCCAAGGCGGACGAACCCAAGACCAGCCTCGAATAACTACCAAGGAAATCTCATGGACGAAACCAGCACCGAATTGATGAACGCCGATTCCGGCACCGTCGCGCTTCTGAACCGCTCAGAAATCGACATGCAAATTGCCACCGCGCACAAGTACCCGCGCAGCGTGGCGCAGTTCCGCAAAAACGTGTTCAACATGGTCGCCCTGTCCGAACAGGTTGCAGCCGAGTGCATTTATGCCGTCCCTAGGGATGGCAAGATGATTGAGGGGCCGTCGGCGCGCTTTGCCGAAGTCGTTGCCTCTGCCTGGGGCAACAGCCGGGCCGGCGCGCGCGTGGTCAGCGACGTGGGTGAGTTCGTCACGGCGCAAGGCGTGTTCCATGACCTGGAGCAGAACGTCGCCATCACATATGAAGTGCAGCGGCGCATCATCAACAAGTCGGGTAAGCGATTCAGCGCCGACATGATCGGCGTCACCGCCAACGCAGCTTGCTCGATTGCGCTGCGCAACGCCATCCTCAAGGGCATCCCCAAGGCCTACTGGGTCGAAATGTACGACGGCGCCCGCAAGATGGCGCTGGGCGACAGCAAGACTCTCCCAACCCGCCGGGCCGACGTGTTGGCCGATTTGCTGCGCATGGGCGTGTCGCCGGAAATGGTCTATGCCAAGCTGGGCATTGTCGGCAAGGAAGACCTGGGCCTGGAGCAGTTGGGCCTGCTCAAGTTCACCATGACCGCCATCAAGGACGGCGACACCACCGCCGAGCAGGCGTTCGCGCCAGACGATGCGACCACCGGCAAGCCCGCCGTCAAAATGCCAACCGCCAAGCCGACCGCAGTGGCGGAAGATCGCGCGACCATCGTGGATCAGGCCACGGGCGAAATCACAAGCCAGCACAGCGCCCCGGTCAGCGCATCGGCAATGGTGAAGGTGAATCTGCCTTCATCCGACGGAGAAAACCCGCCCTGGGAAATAGCGAAAGCCGCCATGGCGTCGCCCGGCGAACAAAGCCGCCCAGCGGGCAATGCCGCGCTCGCGTCCGAGGGCGAGCGCAAATTCATCATCAACCGCGCTCGCAGCAACGGCGCCGAAATGGCGCAGTTGATGATTGAGGCTGGCATCAGCGGGCTCCCGGCGGACTTGAAGGGCTTGACCACGGATGGATTCAATGCGCTCAAGGATGCGCTGGGGACGCATTGATGCTTACCGCCCATCAGTACGTCAACAACTTCGTCTCCGAGGAAGTTCTGCTTCCGCTTGGTGACGATGGTGAGGCCGTTCCCGTTCGTGTTGTACGCAACATGGACTCGAACGGGATGGGGGAAATCGTCTTGTCGATCAACAGGCGGACGGTTTTCCAGTTCCCCGTCGGCAAGGACACAAGCGACGAATCCGTCCAGGCCATGCAGACGCTTGCCCGCATGATCGGCGACGTGGCCGGCGTCAATATGGACATCAAGACGTGCTGACCTTCGATGACGGCCCGCACGAATACCGCTGGAACGGCGCAGTCGTGCCCAGCGTCACGCAGATTCTCAAGCCCCTGATGTCCGGGTTGCAGTTCGTGGACCCGGAAGTCCTGGAGGCGGCGTCGGCGTTCGGGACTGCGGTTCACAAAGCCTGTGAACTTTCAGACCTGGGCACGCTGGACGAGGCCGATCTGGACCCGGCGCTGGCGCCGTATCTGGAGGGGTGGAAGAAGTTTCAGCGCGAACGTCGTTGCAAGTGGCGCAACATCGAAGTGCCTAAGTTCCACAAGCAGTTTCGGTACGCTGGCACGCCGGATCGGCACGGCACCGTTGACGAATGGGAATCTGTCGTGGACATCAAAAGCGGCACGGCCCTGTTCCAGTCGGTGGGGCCGCAGCTTGCCGCCTATGAGCGCATCTGCGCCGATCCAGAACTCAAGGGGATGTTCACCATGCGCCGCATCGCCATCCTTCTCAAGCCCGATGGCACTTACCGGATGGAGGAATACAAAGACCCCTCCGACTGGTCCGTTTTCATGTCGCTCATCACCCTGCGCGGGTGGTGCGCGAAGCATTCCGTCACCCCGAACTTCAAGGATTGAGCATGGCAAAGATCGACCCGGATGCACCACTCAAGCTGACGCCGCGATCATTCGACCCGGTGACGAGCAGAACGATGGTTGGCGACGAGCGCGCCCGTGTCATCGAAGCAAAGGCCCGAGCCGATGCAGAGAAGGGACAGGAAGGATTCGACCCGCCAGCGCCGCGCTACTCCGCCGACACCTATATGGGCAGGGTGAGCAATTCTTTTGAGAGCAACGTGTACTTCGACCAATTCAAGAGGCGCCTTGAGCGCATCCAACGCATAGCAGAAAAGGAAACCACATGATCGACTCAGCAGAAACCATCGTCACCAAGGGCCAAGTGGCCTATGACGCCGCCAGCGCCATTGTCCTGGGGCAGCAGGCACGGCGCATGCTCGCCATGTCATCCGACTACATCATCGACTCCGACTCGCTGATGACAGCCGCAGGGGACGACCTTCGCAACATCAAGACCTTGCAAAAGCAGGTCGAGGAGCAGCGCACGGCCATCGCCGGGCCGCTCAACACCGCCGTCAAAGCGGTCAACGACCTGTTCCGCCCGGCCAAAGACTGGCTGGAGAAGGCCGAAGCCCAGATCAAGAGCGCCATGCACATTCGCATCGAGTACGTCGAGAAGACGGCGCGCGAGGAAGCGGCCAGGGCGGCAGAGCGTGAGCGGGTCGAGCGTGAGCGCATCGCCGCCGAGCAGCGCGAGCAGGAACGTCTCGCGCGCGAGGCCCAGGAAGCAGTGGCGGCAGCCCAGCGCGAGGTTGATGCCGCAGCGGCGCGCGGCGACGAGCAGGCAAGGCTTGCGGCGGAACAGCAGGCGCGCGAGGCCGAAGCCCAGGCCGAGGCCGCCAGCCAGAACGCAGCAGCAGCAGCCGTCCAGGCCGAAGTCATCAGCCTGCCCAGCGCCGCGCCAGCGCCGCTCAAGGTGGCCGGGGTGTCATCGTCCAAGACGCTGGACTATGAGGTCACGGACTTGCTGGCGATCATCAAGCACGTCGCCGTCCACCCCGAGTTGGTCAACCTGTTGGTGGCTGACTCGGTGAAGCTGCGCGCCTACGTCCGCCTCGTCGGCGAGGCCAACAAAATCCCCGGCCTGCGCGTGTTCGAGAAGCGCAGCATGTCGGCTCGTAGCAAGTAACCAACCCACCAGGAGCTAGTCATGCAAAACATCACCGAAGAAAAAATCACCCCTGCCAAGGCCGAAAAATACCTGAACCTCAACAAAGGCAACCGCTCCATGCGGGAAGGCGTGGCCGAGAAGTATGCCGCCGATATGCGCGGCGGCACCTGGACCGCCTGCGCGGCGCCGATTGTGTTCTACGATGACGGCGACTTGGCTGACGGCCAGCACCGGCTTTGGGCTATTGTGGAGGCACAAACACCCCAAACTTTTCTCGTCGTTCGCGGTTTCCCGCGCCAGGCAGGGCTCAACATCGACGCCGGGCTCGCCCGCTCTTTGGTTGATAGCGGCCGGATCAGCGGCCGCGACACACATTTGTCGCACAATTTGATTGCCATTGCTCGCGCGGTCAACGACGGAGCGAGTGGGGGTATCGCCATTTCAAACGCCGCGAAGCTGGCTATCGTTGAGAATCACCGCAATGCGGCCAACTTTGCAATGACCTTCGGCCCAAGGTCCAAGGGCTTGCGTAACGCGGTTGTTTTGAGCGCGATAGCAAGAGCGTGGTATCACGAAGCCGACAAGGATAAGCTGTGCCGTTTCGGCGAAGTGATGGGCAAGGGATTTGCCGATGGCGAACGAGAATCGGCAGCAGTGGCGATCAGGAACTACATGATCACCAAAGGGCCGACTGCATCCACCACCGGATGCTGGCGCGAGACGTTTCTCAAGGTGCAAAACGCCATTTGGTATTTCATGCGCAGCAAGCCGTTGATGAACATTCGCGTCGTAAACGACGAGGCCTATGCGCTGGATAAGACAAGGTCTACCTCTGGCGGGGCCCGGAAAGCTGCCGCCAAGCCAAACTGGAAAGAAAGCGGGGTTTTGCGCGAAGCCAAAAAGTCGGTGGCGTGATGGAACGCCGCAGCTTTCTCGCCGGGATGCTCGCCGCATGCGCGGCGCCGGCCATCGTGCGCTCGGGCATCCTTATGCCCATTAGGCCTGCCGGGATCGACCTGTCGGCGGCGCCAAGCACGGCCGGGGTTTTCCTTGGCCCTGAGTTCGGGAGCTACGAGGGATTCAGGTTTGTCGAGTCGAAAGAGTTGGCCTGGATAGGTTCCGTCACAAACAACGACAGCGTGAGGATCAATCTATCGAAGGAGGGCAGCCGGGTGTTCGTCCCAAACAAGAGTGGCATTTTGAGAGTCTTCATGGATGGCTCGGCCACCATCAACGATCAGCAGCTTGGGCAAATGCCATCATAGTAGCCAGCCGCCGCCTTCGGCAGGCTCCAATTCCCGATCCTCTGGCGGGATGTCCTTCACCGGGGCAGCGGGGATTTCATAGGCCCGGCTTTCCGAATCGGCCTCCACCAACCTGGACTCGCGCAGCACGACGTAGATGCGTTGGCCCTTGGTGCCGTACACGGCATCCTGGTAGTCGCGCAGATAAAGGCGATCCAGCACATTCCCGGTGATGGCCACGCCAATCGTCGCGTCCATGAACTCGGTGAAGGCCAGCACGTCGGCCACCGCAGCGTTGAAGATCGCCGTGCCGGCGTAGGTGTCCGAAGGGGCCAGGGAATCGCTGACGGCGCCCACGGCCGCCAGGACGCTCGCTTGGCTATCCGCCGGAGCCAGGGAGTCACTGACCGCGTTGCTGGTGGTCAACAGCCCGGCCTGGGCATCCGAGACGGTCAGGGCATCCGCCACGGCCCCAGCAACCACCAGCAGGCCGGTCTGCGCGTCCGCAGGGGCCAGGGTATCCGCCACAGCCATGATGGTGCTGTTGATCAGCGCGGTCTGCGAGTCCGTGACCGTGAGGCTGTCGGTGACGGTCGAAAGCGTCGCAGCGTCGCCGGTCTGGCTGTCGGTGACGGTCAAGGAATCCGAAACCGTCATTACGACGGTGCTGATCAACCCTGTCTGGCTGTGCGATGGGGTCAGAGAGTCCGCTACGGCCCCTACAGCCGTGTTGAGCAATCCAGTTTGGGCGTCCGTGACGGTCAGGTTATCCGCCGCTGCACCGACGGCAGTGTTGAGCAGCCCAGTCTGTGAGTCAGCCGGGGTCAACGTGTCGGCCACGGCCATCACGACCGTAACGATCAGCGCAGTCTGCGAGTCGGCCGGCGTCAAGGCTTCAGAAACGGCTCCAATCGCTTCCAGGGCGCTGTTTTGGCTGTCCGCTGGTGTCAGAGTCTCGGTTCTGGCTCCGACGGCCACCAGGACGCTATTTTGCGAATCGGCTGGGGTTAGGGTTTCAGCGACATCGCCAATCCGCGTCAGGTTCGCCGTTTCGCTCTCAACTGGGGTCAGGGTATCGCTGACGGCACCGACCACCGTGGATAGGAGGCCGGTCTGGCTGTCGGCCGGCGTCAAGGTTTCTGTACGCGCGCTGACCGCAGTGCTCAACAACCCCGTCTGGGTGTCCGCTGGTGTCAGGGTGTCTGCGACGGCCAGGACGGCGAAGTTGACAAGTCCGGCTTGACTGTCAGCCGGGGAGAGCGTTTCCGCCACCGCCCCCACAGCAACCAGGATACTTGTCTGTGAGTCCGCAGGCGTGAGAGTTTCCGTGCGCGTGTTGACCGCCGTGGACATCAGCCCAGTCTGGCTGTCAACCGGGGTAAGCGTGTCGGCAACAGCCAGGACGGCGAAATCCACCAGTCCGGTCTGGCTGTCCGCAGGCGTCAACGTGTCGGCTACGGCCATAACGACCGTGTTGATCAGCGCAGTTTGCGTGTCGGTTGGCGTCAGCGTATCGGCCACCGCCATGACGACCGTAGCGATCAGCGCAGTCTGGCTATCGACTGGGGACAGAGACTCACCGATAAGCGCGTCGCCCTCGACCGAGCCCCAGTCGCATTGATCGACCAGGGCGGCGTCGGTGATGAGGCCGTAGTCCGGGTTGCTGTCCACCCCGGCTGTGATCAGGTCGTAGTCTTGGTTGACATCCCAGCAAGAGTGCTGAGCGATCTGAGTGTCGGCGACGGTAAGGGAGTCAGCACGCGCGCTGACGACGGCGTCGAGCAGCCCAGCCTGGGAATCAGCCGGGGATAGCGTCTCGGATACAGCCCCAACTGCTTCGAGCAGGGAGGTTTGCGAATCAACGACTGCGAGGCTGTCGGATACGGCCCCGACTGCGGTAGCAAGCAGGCCCGTCTGGGAGTCCGTGACGGCCAGGGTATCTGCCGCGGCGCCTGTGTACGTCGCTGGCGGCGGGACGTAAGCGGCTACTGCGACATTGATCCTCCGGGGCTTGCCCGGATACTTGACCTTCTGATAACTGAGGCGCTTGAGCACTCAAGCTCCCCTTGGGTTTAACCGCCGATTTCGCGGAAACGGATGTAGCCGCTGAACGTCGTGGACGCCGCCGGGGCTGTGTGCAGGCCAATCGCGCAGCGAGAGGCAGAGCCCGCAGTCGGGCCGAGCACGAGCAACGGGTCGTCGAACGCGCCCTTCCAGAGCCAGCCGTTCAGGATGTTCTGCCCTTCCCGGCGCATGAGCGTCGTGACCGCCGAAGAAGCGGCAGCGAGCATGGTACGCGCCGTGCCGCCGTAGGCCGGAGAGCCGACTTCCAGTGGCGCGGGTGTGTTGGCTGTGCCCACTGCCTCGTTGCCGGTCGCCGTGCGCCAGAGCTTAAGGACAAGCTGCTCGCTGATCTCAATGGTGTCCTGCGTGATGCAGATTTCCTCGACAAACGTCACGGCATCCGTGGGGTTTGAGAGGAAGAAGAACTCGATGGCCGTCGTTGCAGCAACGCCGTCGATGACTGAGGTATAGACACGTCCAAGGGCCATAGGTTTCTCCTAAATTCTTACGCCGTAGGCGCGTCTTGCAAAAACTGGGTTGTGTACTGCCTCGACTTCCCGCAGCCTGATTATATTTCCGCCACCCGTCTGCGCCACAGAGAGCGTCCAGCCGACAACGGGCGCAGCAGTAGCGGTGCCTGCGGTACAAGAAGCAGTGCTGGCTGATGCTTCGAGGTCGTTGCCGAGGGCGGTGGTGCCTTCTGTGGCTGGGCGCTCAGTGACCGCGCCGATGGTTGCCGATGCCGCTGTCAGCGTAGGCGTGCCAAAGGTGGAGTTGTCGCCAGCTATGACGGAGCCGGTGACAAGGAAGTCCCCGTTGGTGATGCCGGGGTTGGCGTCCATCGTAAGAGAAAAACCCGTGCCGCTGGTGGTGTCCGAGCCTTTGGCAGCAGCGATGAGCCACTCTTTTCCTGCGGCCTTGCTGAACCCGCCCATGTAGCCCAGCGCAACGTTGCCCGATGTCACCGTCACCGTCACCGCAGCGTCACCGCTTCGCCAGAAGCGGTAAAACGATTTCCACAGCACCGAGCCAGTGTCGATGCCCGAGGCGGTTGAGCCGTTGGCTCCGTCACTGCCGGGGATAAGCTCCCACCCCGCAGGCACGACGATGTCGGCGTTGAATGGTTTGCAGCCGACGAAGATGATATTAACGTCACCCGCTGCGTTACCCGTAGGCAAGGGTATGGATGCAACAGACGTAGTGCCTGCCGTCCACGCCCCTGGGGTGCGTGCTGCGATGGTCATTTATCTCAGCTTCCAATTACGGTACGCCACAAGCGCATACAAAACCGTCGCCGCCACGAGCAGGCCGTAGGCAATCCAAGGATAGCCCTGCCCCATGATGTGCAGGACGCCAAGCCAAACGATGGCGCAGGACACTACCTTGACCAAGAGCAACGCTTCCTTCACGCCGATCTTGTCCATCAACATTTTTAGTAATGGATTCGCTTCATAGTTGCCGGGTTTTTTTAATGCCAAAACTGTCGTGTAAGCATCTAAAACCTGAGCAACTACTAGGAGAAAAAATAGGGCGTTCATACAGCCACCGCCACTTCCGGCTTGGGCGTCAGTTCTTCCACCTTTGCTCGCAGTACGGCGTTATCTGCCGCAAGGTTCAGGCATCGCTCGGTCGTGGCGTTGAACAGGGCTTGCATTTCTGCAATTGCTGCGCGTAGGCGGGTTTCGGTTTCGTTTGGCATGGGGTTCCTAAGTGGGGCCAAAGTCGTCGTCAGTGATGGCCGTTTCAGCCACCCGTCTTTCCTGCTGATGGACAACACCGCGCATCTGCCCGATCAGCCACTGCTTGATGTCAGCAATAGTCGGGTCCGTAGGCATGCTCAGATGCTTTTTGAAGGCTCCTTGCGCGCGGGTTGCTTGGGCGTTGGTAAGGTCGATGGTTAGGCTTGGCACAACGGCTCCTTGAGGTTAAAATAACGAAGCCGAACACGCGCTGATAACGCGGCCCGGCCTCTGACCACAACGCGAGGAACCGCATCATGGCTGCTGACAATCTTACCGCGCAACGTCTGCGCGAGCTTCTGAATTACGACCCCGACACCGGCGTATTTACCCGCCGCTTGAAAAACGCGAATTGCGTCAAGGTTGGCGACGTGGCGGGAGGTCTCGACGGGCGAGGGTACTGCCGCTTCCGAATCGACGGCAAGAAACACCGAGCGCACAGACTGGCATGGCTCTACATGCACGGAGACTGGCCGTTGGGGGAAATAGACCACATCAATGGCTTGCCCGCTGATAACAGGATTTCCAATCTGCGCGATGTATCGCACGCCGAGAATGTTCAAAACGTGCATAAGCCGAACAAAGACAACGAATCCTGCGAATTTCGCGGAGTTCACTGGCACAGGCGCGATCTGAAGTGGACGGCGCAAATCCGCGCCAATGGCAAGATTAAATGGCTTGGCGCCTTCCCCACGAAAGAGGCTGCGGCAGAAGCCTACAAACAGGCCAAGCGCGTTCATCATGTCAGCGCCGCCGTTGATAGCCACCCACCATCGTAGATGTACAGCTTGTTGTTCGTGGTATCGAACTGGATAGCCACCTGTCCGGTCTTTGCCGCAGGGATGCCAGTCGGAGCGCCTGCGCTGGTTTGGATGTAAACGTGCCCTGTTGTCGCGCCTGTAGCCAAGGCCGCAGTTCCAAACCACGCGCCGCCATCAGCGTTAAATGTGCTTGTGGCGCTGAGAGTGCCTGTTACTGCTAGGCCGGTGGAGTCTAGGGTAGCCACAGTGGCAGCAGCCATTCCGCGACCTGCTTTGAAGTACAGCTTTGAGTCGGCGTTGATGGTTCCGATTGTCCATCTGTCAGCTATGGCGTCCTCAGTGAATGTCAGCTGTGCTGTTTTACCTGCGGCTGGGCGTAGGTGCCATTCGAGGCCCGTTGTGGATACCACAACGCCACCGATGGTGCCCAGTCCAGTGGGTGCTGTCATATTTAGCAGGCCAGACCAATTCGACGTTGCGGTTGATGTGCAGGTAATTGTTCCCGTGCTGCTGAGAGTGCCTGTTACTGCTAGGCCGCCTGCCATAATGACGCCCTGCGCGTCGGGGTCAATACTGACCAACTGCCCCGCCGACATTCCGATGACGCGAATGTCGGCGGAGTTGGCATTATTCCTAGCCGACAAGAACGATGCCGACGGCATCCGAAAAGCGCCTGTCGTCGCCGGAGTAGTGCCGGAAACGATTGCCGCAGCAGTCAGTGCGCCGCTCACCGTAACGTTGTTTGAAGCATCGATCGAGATACCCGCCGAAGTTCCTGCACGACTAATGTAGTTCGCACCAAGAGTAATGCCGCCGTTTGGACTCAAGGCTCCGCTGAAACTACCAGTCCCCGTAACCCCCAACCCCGTAGCTGAAATATCCAGCACCTTCACGCCGCTGATCGCGTAGCCGTGGTTGTTGGCTCCGATGCGGTAGAGGCCGGAGCCTGTCTCAGCGTTCAGGTACAGGCTTGGGGCGGCTACGGTGCCAGAGGCAAAGTTGGCAACCCCGCTGAAGCTTTGGATACCTGCAAAGGTGTTGGCTGCGTGCGTTACGGCAAGCGGGAATCCCCCCGCTGTCGCGCCGTCATGGACGACGACGGTTTTCTTGTCAGTATCAACCGTGACTTCGCCCAGCGCACCCGTGAAGGATGCGTGCTGGGCGGTCGTGCCGCGACGGCGTTTGACTTCAACTGCCATGATGCGGCCCTACAATGCGCAACGCCCCAAGGTTTGCATCCAAGGGGCGCCACTTCCCACACCATTGCTTTGAAGGAGCAACAGCATGAGCAAGCAGAATTCTACGTTGACGCAAGAGCGCCTTCGCGAGGTCTTGCACTATGACCCGGAGACTGGGATTTTCACCTGGAGAGTCAATCGCGCCCAGATGGTCGCGGGGAGCGTTGCAGGTGGCCCGAACGGCAAGGGGTACTGGTACATCAAGATCGACCGTTACTCGTACCCGGCACACCGCCTCGCTTGGCTCTATGTTCACGGGGTATGGCCACCCTTTGACACCGATCACCACGACACCAAACCATCGAATAACCGCATCGATAATCTGCGCGAGGCAACGCGCGGCCAGAACCGCCAGAACATGCGCAAGGCGCACAAGAACAACAAGGCTGGGCTGCTTGGCGTCATGTGGCACAAGCAGAGCCAACGCTGGCGCGCGAAGATCACGGTCGATGGGAAAGGCATTCATCTTGGAAACTTTCTCACTCCTGAACTTGCCAGCGCGGCCTACGCTGAGGCCAAGCGCAAGTACCACCCGTTTGCAACAGTCTGAATAACCCTTCAAAGCGTGAGGGTATACGTGCAATTGAGAGTGTCACCGTTGATAACAGAGCGGCTACCGCCCGAGAAATCACCAGCCGAGAACAAAATCCCGGTGGTGTTGTCCTTTGTCGCGCTGCCGCCGTTGTTGATGAAGCAACCGAACACCGTGCCGGTGGACGTGATGGCAAAGGCCTGGGTCGGACTGGCCGAGGACCGAGCGCCGGCACCGGCGCCGGTCGCCGCGTTCATGGTCACGTCCTTGCGGTTGCCGGTGTAGGTCGGGGCGTTCGCCAAGCCCTGCTCCAGCCATGCGCCGTGGGAGGCTTGCGTGTCGCCCACAACCGCCGTGCCGGTGCCTTTGAGGCCCATGCGGATGGTCTGGGTGTAGGTCGAGCCCTTCATGTACTTGTCGAGCAAGTCCAGAGAGCCAACGTCGGTAACGATGTTGTCGAACGCCTCTGCGTGGAGCACGTCTTGAAACGGCCGCATCTGGGCTGTCAGCGCGGCTTCTTCGGCGCGCAGTGACACGAGTTCGGCCAGGGCCGTGTTGTACTCGCTGGCTTCCTCCAGCACGTCCTGGGCCAGCCCCAGAGCTTCGATCCAGGCCTTGAGCTTCTTCACGGGCGCTTCGAGTACAGCGGTTGTGAGGCTGAGTTGCTTGGGCACCAGCGGAAGCAGCATGCCCTCCATCCTGGTTTCGAGCGCAGCGATCTTCTCGGTCGATTCGTTGCGCGCAGTCCACAGCGGCCAGAACTTGGCATTCTTTTCGGGATCGGCGCTGGGGCGAAGGTGTTGCAGGCCGTATTGACCATGAACGCGCTTCTGGGGGGCTTGGATTTCGGACATGGCTTTCGCTCCTATCGTTGGACAATTCGTAGAGTCACCGACCGATCTTCCACCCTGGGGGTCGCGCCGGTGGTCGTAATCCGGCACGTTATGGTTTCGTTTGTCCCGGCGGTTCCGCCAGAGACGTAAATTGTTGCAGTGTCCGCCGTGTTGGCTACCGCCACCTGGGTCAAGCCTGACGAAAGAACCCACGCCACCGAGGCGATGGAAACCCCAAGCGGGGTCAGCCAATCCTGCCAGTCGAAGACATAGTCAAGCGTCGCGTTCGGGTCTTTCTTGAAGGTGGGCATATTCAGTTCAGGAATGACAATGCCGGGGCATTGTAACTTTCGGTCCTTATGACCGCAACGCATAATGAGGGCATGGAACTCCTGGCCCTATTGTGGTTGGCCTGTCTCGTCTGGGTGTTTGCCGCTCCCAGTGAGGGGCATCGCCAACAGATGCTTCTGGCGTCTTGGGGGGTGTTGCTAATTCCCGTCATATTCGGTCTGCTCAAGCTGCTTTTCGGTCGGTGACGGACCGCACCGCTTCATTGAATCGCCGCTGCTTGTTGGCGATCTGCTGCTCGATGAGCTTGACCGATTCCTTGCTGGCGTCCTTTGCCATCAGTTCGCGCTTGCGCTTGCGCAGTTGGCTCACGTCTCGCTCAACGGCATTGGCCATCATCACCAAGCGCGCTTCTGGGTTCTCTGTAAGGTACTCCGCAGTTGGCTCTCCTGCTTTCCTTCTGCCCTTCAATTCGGCCTCGTGCTCGTTGATGGCTTTCAGGTTGTTGTAGAAGGCGTTGGATTGGGATGATTGCTGCTCGGCGTCGCCGTAGAACCGACCCAACAGAGGCACCTTGTACGTCGGCAAGTCTTCTCCGGTAAACGCGCTGGCAACGGTTTGTTCGGCCTTCATGGCTTCTCGTCCAACTCCGCCAGTCAACTGCCCGATCAGGTAGTCGATCTGGTCGGGCGTGGGGCTGAACAGGCCGGGCTTGTAGTGCGAGCCGCCGCTGATGTAGTTCAGCGCCTGAGAAACCATCTTGCTCGCACTGCTGGCCGTGTCCTTGGCCCTGGTGAATCCTGGCGTCGGGTTGAGCTTGTTGAAGTCCTCGCGGGCGATGGGCCTCCCAGTCCAGTCCTTGTTCTCGGACAAAGCCGCCAGCGGGTCGAGCACAGTCGGCGTGACGGTTTGAATCGACAACCCGGCATTGCCCGTGGGATTGAAGGCGTCGGCCACCATGCTTACCAGTTGGCCGATTCGCTTCGCCGGATTCCTGAACCCCGACAGGGTGAACTCGGCCGCGATCCGCCCGACCCCTGGAATGACATGCAAACCAAGAGGCATCGGGACGGTTAGGTATTCCTTTCCGCCGATGGGCAGGATCAGGTTGCGCTCGCGCACAAAGTCAGGGGGTTCTTCGTCATCGAACCCGGCGGCGGCCAAGGCCAGGGCTTGCATCACGCCAAGCAAGGCCCCTCCAGCGATGATCTTTTTGCCCGCAGGCCCCTTGAGTGTTTTGGCAAGCCTGGCAGTTCCCTGGACTGAGGCGTTGAAGAAGGCGTACAGAGCGCCGGCTTGAAGCCCAATCTCGCCCTTGCGATTGAAGTTCACCGTCAGGTTCTTAGCCATCGAGGCGGCACGCTGCTTGGTCATGCCCTGCTCTTTGCCGACCTTGTACGCCGCAAGTCTGACCGCGTTTTCCATCGCGGCGTTGTAGTCGCTCAACCAGTCGAACACGGCTCTGCCAAACCGGATGAACTTGCCCTCGCTGGCCTTTTTGAACTCGCGCTGAATCTCCTCGGCGCGCTCCTGACTGGTGCGAAACAAATCCCGAAATCCAGTCTGCCCGCCCTCGTTCTGAAATTCCTCCCACTCCTGCGCCCACGCCGAGACTGCTGAATTTCCAGCGCGCACGTCTCGCGCGTCAATGTAGATGCCCCGAAGCGCCGACAGCGTGTAACTCAACACCGCTGCTTGCTTGCCAGCAATCGGCGTGGTTGTCAGGTTCAACATCGCGCCCTGCAAGTCGCGCACCAGATTGACAACGCCAAACACCGGGTTGTACTGGGTATTGATCGAGGCAAAGTACCGCGTCGCCTTGGCCGTTGTCCCAAGCACTTCACCCAACTGCGCGCCGTCCAGATTCTTCAAGGTGCGGGCCATTCTCAAGGCCCTCGGGTCGCGCTCGTTGAACTCGACGCCACGCTGAACGATTCGCCCAGTGCCGTCAGGCGCCCTGAACATGATGACGTTTTCTTTTCCTTGGTAGGACATATCGAGCACGTCCACTGGGCTGCCGGTTTCCGTGCTGATGGCCGTCGTCACGCCGGGTTTGGCGATCTTCCAGAAATCCGAGTTCGGGTTCATCTTTGCAAGACCGTAGAGCGCCATGCCCACGCGGTTCTTTTCTCCGCGCACAACGGCCTTTTCCCGCTGTATGGCGATGTTGGCTAAGATGTTCACCACAGCCCGCTTGGAGCCCTTTCTTCGGCGCGTCTCAGGCCCGCGAATGGAGAAGCCCTGCCCGATGCCGGGGCCGTTCTCCATGCTCTCACGATGCAGCGGGACGTAGTGCTGGAATGCTTGCTCCATGCCGGCCACGTCATCCCTTGAAGTCAGGCCATAGTCAACCCAGGTCTGACGGGTCTTGGCGGTGATGGCATCCACCCGAACAGCCAACGATTCATAGGCGCGCTTCGTGGCCGGGTCCAGGTTGGACAGGTAGTCAGCAGCCTCCTGCGTCTCCATGCCGGAGCCGTCGGTCACGGTCGGGTCGCGCGTCTCGATGGCGTCATTGGCTTCCTCGGCGTGCCTTGCATGCAGGTAGGCTTCAAAGTCATCCATCTTCACGCCGCGCGTCGTCACATCTTCGATCAGTGGCCGGAGTTCCTTGTCGATGAAATCGTGCGTTCCCTTGGCCGCCCTACCGTAGTAAAGCTCCTCCTGGAGGTACACATCCAAAGCGTCCGCGATGGCCTGCCCCTGCGCAACAACGGCTTCCAAAACGCGCTTGCCGTCGATCATCTTATCCTGTAGGAAATAGATGAGGTTGTCCAGCTTGGATGGTTCTGGCGCAACCCAGGTGCCGTTTGCGCCGCCTGTCAGGCCAAGCGGCGTCTGACCGGCGGCCGGGGTGTACTGCCGATTGGTCTGGCCGGCGATCACGGCGCGGCTGTAGCGCACGCCGCTCCGCGCGTTGTCCACGATCCGCTCAAGTCTGTCCAGGCGCGCGCGCTGCATGTTTTTGCTGAACAGCGGCAGGCCCCACCGGACGTTCTCGCGCATCTTGTCGGTGATGGTGAAGCCGGGCTGCTGTCCTGGCGGCGCAATCCCGAGACGATCCCCACGGTCACGCGATTCTTTCAGCGCCACCGCTTTATCTGAATGTCCTGCGCCAGACGCCTGCCCGCTTGCGTCCTCAACATACCAAAGCCCATCAGCGTGGCGCTCAACACTGAACTGCATGTCTGTGTCTGCAAACGCAACGTCAGCCACCGCCCCACCCCCCAATTTCGCCAGCAGTTTGTTCACCGCTATCGGCACAATCTTGTCGTAGAAGTCGAGCATGCCTTCGCCGCCGACTTTGAGGTCGAGGCCAGAATACTCGCCGCCGCCATCAGCAATGATCCGCGCGGCCAAGTCCTTACCGACCGTAGCCTCAAGCTCTGACTCTTTTACGTCTGTGTCGATGACGGTATCGCCATCCTTCTCTGCAAGGATGGCGTAACTACCTCCTTGTTTGCGGGCGACGAGCGTGTCAACCTGATTTATCAAAGCAAACATATCCGCAGCCTGATCGCCCGTGATGAACACCACGCCGTCATGGCCCTCTTGTGCTGCTGCGACCATGATGCGTTTGAGGGCCAGGGTGAGCCACTTGTCGGTGTGGGTGACGAATGGGGCGGCGGGCGGTCGGCGGGCGGTCTTGTTTCCGGCGTCATGTTCGCGCCGCTCCTTCTGGAGCCAGTCGCCCCGCAGGGCGGTCAATCGTTGCGCCGCCTGCTCCGGGGTCTGGTTGATGCGATCCGTCAACCGAGTGCGCTTACCATCTTCAAAGGTGGTCTGGAGCATGTCGTCAGGACCAAGTGGTCGCTCTTTCATGTCGGCGCGCATTTCGTTTCGCCCATCAAGCCACTCTTGCCCAGCAGCGCCTTCTCGCGCCAGCAGTTCGCGCACCGTTAGATTCTCGGCTGTGATTTTTGGCACCTTGCCGGTGAATGGCGTGGCAAACCCGACGGGCTTGCCGCCCGAGCCTTTCTTTTTGCTTGCCGCTTGCCAGTCGCTCTGCAACTCGATCACGCGCACATAGCTCTTGCCATCGTCCCCGATCACTACATCGCGGCGGACATGGGCAAGCACGTTGCGCTCGGCCCAGTGGCCGCCTTTGAATTTGTTTTCTGTCGTCGGCGCCGCCAGCGTCATCAATTCTTCTTTGTATTCGATGCCGCCTGGGAGCCGCCATTTGGAAAATTTTGTTCTGTCAGGAACCAGGGTCATTGTTTCAACGGGCCGGCCTTCGGCGTCTGTGCTTGTCGTGCGGTTTTTTTCTCCGCCCTGCTCCAGCGTCACCACCTTAACCTGTACCCCATTGGCGTCCAGGTACTCGGCCACCTGTTCCTTGGTGATCCGGCCTTCCTGGAGCCCAAGCCATTCCTCGATGCCGCTCCAGGTCACTTCATCCTGCTTGATCTTTCCCTTGTTGATTAGGCTCTTGATCGCGCCCATCCAGCCCATGGCCGGCAGAGCTTTGGCTTCCAGGGTTGCAATTTCACGGGACAGGGCAGAGAAGAAGGTTGGGGCGCGCGTGCTGGCGCGCACCCTGCTGCCGCCACCTGGGGCCGCTGGGCCGCCGCCCTCAACGAACGCCCGAGCCGGGAGCAGGTAGTCGCGGATGATTTCAGCGTCACTCAGGCCCATCGACAGGCCTGGGATGTTCTCGCGCAGCCACGTCCTGATGGCGGCCACGGCGCGGCGCACCCAGCCCAGCGTGGGTTCGTTCTGCGCCATGTAGGCAAGCAATTCCTCGGCGGCCTCGCGCCGGCCGTCCAGGGTGTCGTAGTCGATCTTCAGGCGCGCAGCAGCAGCCTTGACCTTGGCCCCGTTCATGGCGATCAGTCCGTCCAGCACCGCATTGAGCCCGGCGCCGAACACGCCGCGCAGGCCGAAGTGCCCGAGGGTTTCGTGCATCACCACACGGCGCACGGCGCGGGCGTCTGGCAACCTGTCGGCAACCAGATAGACCGTGCCGTTATCGAACAACCCCTCAACCGACCCGCCCGAGTCAGAGGCCATGGCTCCGCCGCGCAAGTTGGCAGGCAACTCGCTTGCGGTGGAAACCACGACGATCTTGGGGCCGTTCTTCCACTTGGACTTGATCTGCGCCGCGACCATGGACGCCATGCCGACGTTGGGCGTGTTGGTCCGGCCTGCCTTGCGACTGGCTGCTGGCGGGTTGGAGCCGTCGTTCCTGGCCGCCGGGCCGTCGTCCTTCTTGTTCGGGTCTTTCAACTCGACCAGCGGCTTTGTCTCGAAAATGCGATCCAGCACCTTCCAGCCGTCGGGGCCGACGGGGACGAACAGGCGCTCCGCCCATGCGATGCGCTCCTTGATGACGCCGTATGACACCAGTTCGCGCTGCGACGCCTCGTAGATCGTCCGGCCATTGCCGCCGATTTCGATGCGCAGTTCGTCCGACACCTTGGCGCGCGCCAGCTTCCAGCCGTTCGCCAGTTCGGCAACTTCGCCACGGAGAATCCGGCGCATCACTTCGGAAGTCTCGATCTTTGGCGCTGAGATATTCAGGCGCTTCTTGATGTCGTCAACGTCCTTCGGGTGGATGATCTTGCCCAGCAGGCGTCGTCCGTCCACGGTGTTCGTGCGCGCGACTTGAATGGTGCCGTCCGTTTCCAAGCGGTCCCAGATCGGCAGCATCGCGCCCACGATCATGTGCAGCTTCTCGGTGAAAGTCGGCGGACGGGCCTGGGTTTCCTTGTCCCAAAGCGCTTCGGCTTCCTCTGGTGTGGCGGCGCGGTACTTGCCGTTCTTCACCCAGCGCCCACCGGAGATTTCCTCAAATTCCTCGCGCACTTTGATCGTGGTGCCGCCGGTCCCCAGCATGCGATAACGGTCGCTGATGCTGCCGTTCTTGTTCGTGATGGTGCCGCTCTTGACCTTGGCCCAGATACGACCGCTCTTGACGTTCACCACCCACTCAATGGGGGCGCCCTGCGTCTTTTCGCTCGGAAGGCTATAGAACCTATTGGGCTGCGTGACTTCCAACTCGACATAGGTGGTTTCGGCGCCGGTCCTTGGGTCGGTGTGGATTACTTCCTCTTGCGTCACCTTGGTTTCGATGGCCTTGATGGTCTGCATCCCGGTGTCGAGTTCTCCACGGGAGCGCGCGACCTCCACCTTTTCCTCGATGCGAGACATGAAAGCGGCGAACACCAATTCCTGCATTTCCAAGCCCATCGACAGCAGGCGGTTCAAAAATTGCCGCGTCGGCGGGTACTTGGACTCGGCAATGTTTCCGGTGTTCGGATCAACAATGTCTTCCAGGCCCATCTGTTCGAGGAAGTCCACAAACGACACCCCAACCACCTGCCCGCGCTTGATGTCGTCCACCAGTTGGCGGGTGGCCTGGGTCGCGTACTTGGACTCTAGGTTGTCGGACTCGTTGAACAGGCCGCCGCTGGACGTGTCACGTTGGCCCTTGGTCAAGGCTCCAAGTTGATCCAATCGACGCGCGATAGCCGAAAGAAACCGCTTGTGGGCGGGTATGTCGGTTGATGCCAGCTTGTAGTGCGGCTCCGATGCTTGGTTGGTCCGGTGCGACCGGCCCATACCCTGGACCGCCTTGTTGGCCCTCCATCCAGGCTGGATCAGGTAGTGCTGGCGCTTGCGCTGGTTTTTCTGCGTGCGGTCGGCGTGGAAGGAGTAGCCCGTCCCGCCGGCATCGGAGTACACGATGATGCGTTTCTTGTCCGCCATGAAGGCTTCCGCGTCGGCCTTGGCAGCAGAGGCGCCGCGCTGCTCAATCTGAGCCTTGATGTCGCCGTTCTTGTCTGGCTTGCGCACAACGCGCTGCTTGCGGCCGGTAACTTCGGCCGTGATGTCCGGCCCAAAGTGGTTCAAGATGATTTCAAGCGGGCCGTCAGGAACACGGATTTCGCGCAAGTCTTTAAGCAACTGCTCGCGCATCTTCACGGCTTCCTTGTTCAGCATCGGCGTGCCATCGGCGTTCATAACCGGCACGGATATTCTGTTGCCTTCTGGGTCCACGTCATCCTCGTACTGAATGACGGGGAAGGCCTTGGCAACCATTTCCAGCAGTTGATCGCGCGGCGTCAGGTCCAAGTCCTCCAGGTCGTCAGACTCGTCATCCTCTGCGCGCTTCGCAAGCGCCCGCTCCTGCTGGGCTTCGTTGGTGTTGACCAGTTGCAGAAGCACCGCGTCGCCTGCTTTCAGGTCTTGCTCGACGGCATCAATGATCGTCGGCATCTGCATGCTGGTGATGATCTGGTTGAAGAACCGTTGCTGGGCTCCCCAGTAGGCCGACTTCATGTTGGCCTTGGCGCGGTTCGGTTTCTTCTCTCCGTTCGGCCCTGCGGCGTCGGTCGTTGACATAGCCTCGTTCATCCGGCGAAGCGTGAGTTGCCACGCCTCCGCCAGTTTGTTGTAGATGTCACGCTGGAGAGGGGTCAACTTATGCTCAACCTCGGCGCGCGAGTAGGTCACGCCGTCGAAGGACAGGCTGCGGGCGATGTATGCGCCCATCTGCTTCATGTCGCGGGCAACAAGCTCCATGGTCGCAAGGCCGCCGGCCACCATCTTCTCGACAAAGCTATGGACGCTTGGGAACGGCGTGCCCATTCCCCACAACCCAAGGCGGGTCGCAAAGGACAGGTTGGACACTTCCGTCGCGCCGGTCGCAGACACATAGACCACGCGGGCCTTGGGCAGTTGCTTTTGAAGCTCCACCACCGCCATAGCCTGGGCGGACGGCTGTGAAGCTCCGCGCTCGCCCTTGATGGCGATGGCGTTGCCGGCGTTGTGCGCTTCATCGAAGGCGATCACGCCATCGAAGTCTTTGCCGAGCCAATTGACAAGCTGGTCAAGCCTGGATTGTCCTTTGGCGACAACGCTCATCCCGTGGATGGCGGCGCCTGTCCTCTGCGATTTAGCCGCGCTGCGCAGCGTCGAATAGGTTGTGAAAATGATGCCGTTTTTCGCGTCGATCTTGCCTTCGGCGCCGGTCTTGTTCTGATTGAAGATGATCGACTCGTCGCCACCGACTCCTTTGAAGTCGCGCTTTGCGTCGTTCATCAGGCCTTGCTTCTCAGAAACCCAAACGTGCTTCTTGCGGCCTTGGCGCAGGTTGTCCAGGAGGATGCCGCCGATCATTCTCCCTTTGCCGGTGTTGTGAGTGACGATCAGATCGTCGGTCAGGTACAGGTGCTGGTCATGCGCAACTGAAATGCACTGGCACTCGCGCTCGCCAATGGGCTCGACCGAGCGAAGGATTCGCTGCGGCGAGTATTTTTCCCAGGATGCGCGCACTCTGGTCGCCTTGCGCCCAAGCGAGAACGGGTTGACGCCGGACGGAAGTTTCACATAGACAACGTGGCAGTCCCTGTGCGTGGTTTTCTTAATGGAGCGCGTGGCCACGCCGCCCAGTGATCGGCACAGAAACACCACATCGTCGGCGAGTCGCGCAGAAATGGTGTAGTAAATCGCCGAGCCGTTGTGTTTGGCGGCATGCCCGTCGGTGTCCATCAGACCGCGCAGGATGGCCAGGCGTGTCTCGACTGAGTTGATCTTGTAGTCGTCGGGGATGAACTTATCAGCGGCCCCCGCTCCGGCAAGTCCGAGGTTACGCAGGGCAACCAACAGCGGGTTCGATTGTCGGTCCATACCGGACCACTGGCGCCCGCCGGCTTTAACGATGTCGTAGTGGTAATCGCGCGAAACAACCTTGCGAGCCATCAGACCGTGCGGCAGAGCAGCCTCCACCATTTCAACCATCTCTGGCTCGGCGCACACCAGTTGCGCAGACGACTGCCGCAGGCATCCATCGCCAAGCAACACCCCCAGCAGCCACGGATTGATGCTCACCGGCTTCTTGGGAAATTGCACCGGAGCCACCAAAGGAATGGAATGTAATTTACGAACATCGGTCGCCAGCATGTCGGTGGTCCTCAGCTTCGGAGGCCCGTATGTCACGCCCCTTCCTTGCTTCTGGAAACTGCGCTCCTGGCGCGTTTGCGTCAGCCACAGGTGCTCGCCGCTGGCCTCCGTGCTGGAGCCATCTGAGAACGTCAGCTTGTAAGTTGAAAGGACGCCCTGCGGGAATACGCCGGTCACTCGCGTTGGCGTTCCATCGACCGCGATTACCTCGTCGCCTTCGACCAAATCCCCCATGGTGCGCCAACCGGTGGGCGTGAGCACCTTGGCGGTCAACGGCTGCGGGCCGGTTCCATCGCCGATGAAGAATCCGCGCCGCGCCTCCACCAAATTGGAATCTCGCGGCAGCAGTTGCTCATGGGCCTGCCCGGCATAGACCACGGCCTCAATCTGCGCCAGCGACAGCAGGCCGTCGGTGATGGTCTTTTTCGGCAGGTTCGGCGTGTAGGTTGGGGCCGGCGGCAGCACCGACGCCATGGCGGCGGATTGCACCAACGCGCCAGGATGCGGCTTGGCCCCTTCGACCTGCAAGCGCTGCGGCGTGTAGCCCTCGAAGATCGAGTCGGTCAGTTCCCCGGCCTGGGTCGTTTCCGATCCGACATTTACGCCGGTTGCGCCCCCGGCGGTATCAGGTCCACTACCAGCGTCAGGATCGCTCTGCCCGCCTCCTCCAGGCTTTTCGCTGTCTCGATTTCCGCGCTTTCCAGGTTGCGGTAAACGTCCTCCGGGTCGTCCCCCTCCACCTCCGCCACCGCCGCCTCCACGGCCTCCGCCCACACCGGGTCGGCCGCCAGGTTCTCCAGCGCCCACTCCAGCAGTTGGACCAGTATCAATCGGCCCGGCTGGACCGTCAGGTGTTGCTGCGTCATCAGGCGCATCACGTTCTGACTCAGCATCGTCGCGTTCAAGCTGGTCACGGTCGTTGGTTGCGCCTTTTGCATTTGGTCGGTCATTGCGGACTCCTTCGAGTAGTGCGATCAGTTCTGTGTAGTCAGAAACTCCGGTTGTGATTGGCTTTGCCCCATCTTTCGGAGGGGCCACTTTGTCAATGACGATCAGGACGTTGTTGAACGTGGTTCCGTACTTGGCATATCCACTCCCGTCCACCGGGATCACCGCCCGAACGTGGTGCTTGGCGGCGATCCTTGCCCACCATTCACGGAAGGCTGGCTTGCCCCACTCCATGCCCTCGCCAGAGATTGCGACAAGGCGCCCTCCATCCACCAGACTGCTGAGCCCTTGCTCAATGTGCTTGGCGCCGATGGCCGAGTTGTTTTTCAGATTGTTGGCGGCGGCCGAGAACGGTGGGTTCATCACCACCACTGTTGGCTGCGCGCTGTCGGGCAGGAAGTTGCTGATGTGCTCGGCGTTTTCGTGATAGACCGTGGCGCCTGGGAACAGGTCTTGCAGCACAGCGGCGCGGCGGCTCGACAGTTCGTTCAAGATCAGCTTGGCGCCAGCGTTCTTGGCGAACACGGTCAGGCCACCAATGCCGGCCGATGGCTCCAGCATCGTGTCTGCGCTGGTGACGTTGGCGGCCCAGTTGGCGATGAACGCAAACGGCGGCACCGTGCTGAACTGCTGGAACTTGTCCATTTCCTCCGTGCGCTTGGTCTGCGTCGGCAGCAGGGCGGTGATCTTCTTGAGCGACTCCACGGCCAGGATTGCGCTGGCTCGGTCGGTGTTCGGGTTGAACGTGATGCCATTGCGCATCAGGTGCAGGTTGACGCCCGCCTCCATGGCGTCGTAGGCGTCCTTCGGGGTGTACTTGCCCTCGGCCTGGGTGCCGCCGAAAGCCTCGTCCGCCTCCTCGAACAGCGCCCTCCAGTCGAACGCCAGCCCTTTCTCTAGGATGCCCTGCACGCGCTTGGCAAGCGTCATCGAGGCGCTTGACTTGGCTCCAAGCTGCGCCGTCAGGCCCTCGTCCTTTGCAAAGCGGATGGCGTATTCCTTGATGCCATCACCGAACTGCTCGATCAGGAACTTGAACAACTCCTTGAGAGTCTTCCCGGCATCCTGGAACGCCTTGAGCGCTGCGGAAAAGTGGGGCTTGGCCTCTTTGTAGGCGTCCTCGTCAAAGCCGCCCGGAAACGAGTTCAACCGCCCCGGCTTGCTGCCGAACAGTTTGGCAAGCCCGGTGAGCGCTTCATTGATGCCGGTCACGCCAAGCTGCGCCGCCTGACCAATCAGGTTAGCAGCCGTCGGGTTCTCGCGCGCCAGCTTCTCAGGCGTCCACGCTCCCGAGTCGGCTTTGGGTGCTGGCTCCGGTGGTGCATCCGGGGTTTCCTGCTCCGATTCCGAAAGTTCGGCCGCCGCTTCGTCAAACAGGTTTTCCAGGTCGGTGTCGGTCAGGTCGCCGGATGGCTCTGCCGGCGCGTCCACTATCGGCGGCGCAAGTTCGGCCTCTTTTTCTTCCGCAAGGCGGTCCAGTTCCTCCTGCTCGGCCCTGGTCTTGGCTTCGGCTTCTTGGGCGCGTCGCGCAATTTCCTCTTGATAGAAAACTCGCATGTTCTCCGGGTCGGACAGGTCTTTCATGCGACGCTGGCCGTCCTGGATTTCTTCGGGAAGGTTCTTCTCGAAAGCCTCTCTGCTGACGGTCGGCTTCCCGTCCTTCCATGTGATGGACTTGAACAGAGTGGCGTACAGCTTGTTGAACAGCGCGCGCTCAGTGCCGGTGGGGTACGGGGTGCCTCGGAAGCCCTTGGCCTTTGTCACGTTGCCTTCGCCCACCCAGGCCGCGTTGACAAGGTAGTCGCTCCTGAATCCCAGCGTGTCGGCCACCCACGCCTCGCCCGCCCTGGCGAACAACTCCTTGTCGTTGCCCCAGTATTTCTTGCCCAGAATGTCGGCATTTTGTTTATAGGCCGTGGATTTGTCGGAGAACCCGCGCGTCATGGCGTAGGTGGCATGATTCACCTTGTCTTTCCTGTCGCCCAGGTGCGTCCAATAGGTTCCACCGAACAGGAAATCCATGGCGCGCTTTTCTACGGCATCGACCGTGGGCGCCTGTTGTTTCAGGTAGCGCAGGAACATGCCGCGAACGGTGGCCCAGTCGCCCCCCATCATGTCGTCTATGGCGTGGTGCCACTCATGCGCCAGCGTGCCGTCGCCCTTGGTGTTGGTGACGTTGATGGCCTTCACCGGGCCGTTGGGGCTTGGGTGGGCTGGGTGGAATGTCGCCGCAAACTTGCCGCGCCCCAGGGCGCCAATAAGGAAGTGCATCTTCCCGCCAAAGCCAATCCCACTCAACGATGCTCCGACGTGGCTCGCCAGATCGACAAAAGCGTCGTGCGAATAGTTCAGGTGGTCCTGGTCCTCTTTGGCCTTGACATAGGTGCCGAAGCCGATGTCGGCAAACGAGAAGCGTGTTTTTACACCCTCCGGGGTAACGTCTTTGCCTTCTCGAAGTTCTGGTCCATCGCGCACAACGATGTCCAAGCGCGGCGGGATCATCTGCGCGTTGCGCGTCGGCAGGGCGATGGTTTTCTCGTTCTCGATCAGGTGTTTTGTCCACTCTGATTTGGAGCGAAGCTGCTGGAAGTCTCTGTCCACTGGCCGCCAGATTTTGCTGTTGACAACCGCCAAGCCCTTGTCGTTCAACAAGCTGCTGTAGAAGCGTTGTTCGGCGTCGTGCTCTTTTTCTTTTGCCGCATCGACGTAGCGTTCATCGAATTGCTCGGCGGCCTCTTTCACGGATGACTTGCCTTGCGCAAACTCGATCAGCGCACGAACCTTGCCGACGTACTCGGCGGCCACGTCCTGGAGCCACTTGATGCGATAGGCGGAGTCAGATTGGAACTTGTCGCGGTCCTCTGATGTCAGGTTGCCTGGATACCTGTCGCCCTCAAGCATGTAGTCGGTGTTGCTCTTGTCGCTATTCCTCCACGCGGAATTTCCCAGCCAAAAATACGACTTGTCCAGCCATTCCTTGAAGGTTTCGGTGTTGCCGCGAATGTGCTCAATGTAGAGCCGGAAGCCTGGGCTCACGCCATCCGGGAGCAATGGCTCGAACAGGCTGGCCCGCGCAGTGGCGCGCTCGATCTGCGCCCATGCTGTGGTCGCGTCGCTCTCGTCGGCTTTCATCTGGTCGCGCAACTGCTCGTACCAGCGGCGAAGATCGACCCCGGTGTTCTCCAGCTTGTTGACTGGCACCCCTTCGTACCACGCATTGCCTTCGGTGGTTTTCATCCAGCGGCGGCCGGCTTTGTACCCAAGCATGCGCGATGGCATTTCGCCGCCGTGCATCGTGCTCTTGGTCTTGCCTCTGAGCGCGTGGTCCCACCCAGACGTGAATGCCACTTGCTGCTCGGGCGTCAGCACCGGGTCGATGCCCTTCATGGCGTCGTCGATGGCGCCCTGGCGGACTTCGGGCTTGCGGTGTTTCTGTTTTTCCAATTCGGCCTGCTTCACCTTGATCTTCTGTTCTGCGACTTTGACGAGGCGCTGAATCTGGAACGGCGCCAGCTTCGTGTCGCCAAGCAACTCCGTGACGCGGGCGATCAGTTCCTCGCGCGACTTTCCAACCATGTCTGGGTCGTTCGCCAGCGCGTTGAAAACTTCCGACTGCTTGATGCGCTTGGCCTTGGGCGTGTTGTCCTCTGCGGCCGGTGGCTTGGGTGTCGGCGGCGCTGGCTGGGTCTTGCTTGGCTCTGCCTTTTTCGGCGACCGCACCTTTCCTTGGATCACTGGGTCAAGCTCGTCCCATGGCGTGTTTGAGAACTGGCGGATTTGGTCGCCATCAACATAACCGGCATCGCGCAGCATCTTGGCTCGCACTGGCACTGCGGCTGCATCCCATCCGTCTTTGGTGGCGTCTTTCCCGGCAGGCTCCTTGGGCGGCTTTTGCGGCTCCGCTATCGTTCCTCCGCCACCAGTTCCGGTTGGTGGCGGCGGAGTCCCCGGCTTTGTCCATGGCATCATTCCGGCCCCTGGCGGATCGTCCTCGGTCCCCGGCTCGGTTTTGTCTTTGGGTGGCATGGCGGCCCCGCCGGCCGACGTAGATTCGCCGCCAATGGTTCCGCCGCCTTGTGCAGGTGGTGCTACCGGGCCGCTGCCTGAGACACCAGTTCCACCCGCCGTTCCTGCGCCTGGCGTTTGCGGTCCCGCGCCAGGAGCATTGCCGCCACCTGGATTTCCAAGTCCTCCGGTGGGGGTGGGTGCTTGTCCGGGTGGCTGTTGCGCTTGGCCTTGCTGGGCTTCTGTTTTTTTACCATGTGCATCGCCCTTCGTTGTCGGAATGATGTTTTTTGCGACCGATGACGGGCCTACAATAGGCGTCGCGGGTGGCGTTGATGCGTCACCCGCGACTGGCACATCATTACTGGTTGGAGTAACAGCATGCTTACTGTCAAGTGTAGTTGGTGCGGCGCCGCCGTCACTAGGCACCCGTCCCTCATTCTGAGGGCGCCCAACGTCTTCTGCTGTCGTCGATGTTCTGGACTGCACAGGGCTTCTGCCACGCCCATCGTCAACAAAACCAGCGGCGCCTTTTATCCCTGCGTTCGTTGTGGCAAGGCCGTCTATAGGCAAGTCTGCCGAATGAAGACCCTCAAGGAGGGCAGGGTGTTTTGCGGCCACGCTTGCTACCAAGCGCATGATCGAGGAGGAGGCATCAACTCCGATGGTTACCGCGTTATCACCGTCGCCCCGTACACCACCAAAATCGAGCATCGATGGATCATGGAACAGCATCTCGGGCGTGAGCTTTTGGCGACTGAGCACGTTCACCACATCAACAGGGATAAGCTTGATAACCGCCTTGAGAACCTCGTCGTTCTTTCCGATAGCGAGCATATGTCGCTTCACAGAAGACACCGCCTCACTATCGATGACATCAAACCCTTTGTTTCCTGTGGTCGTACTTCCACCGAAATCGCTGTTGCCTTCGGGGTTGACCGATCCACCGTCACTCGCTTGCTTCACTCCAATGGACTGATTGCCAGTCGAATCAGTCGGCAATAAAGCGGTCGGCAGCAGTCCTGCTGCGATCTTGGAAATCGGGCCGACAACGGGGATGCCATTCCCAACGGGCGGCATCGGGCCAAGCTGCGGCCCATTGTTGTATCCCATCGCGCCAGCCGAAAGCGGCGGGGCGGGCGGCGGGATGACGGTGTTGGTCGCTGCCGTGATGGGGCCTGAGGGCGGCGGGATGGCGGCGAAGCCACCACCGAGAACGGCCCCAGCCAGAGCGCCCTCGGTCACGGCGCGAGCCATGCCCTCGGTGATTGGTTTGCCTTCGGCCCAGTTCTTCGCCGCCGATTCGATGGCAGATTGCGGGCCTTCCTCGAACAAAGCCTCGCTCACCATGCCGCTTGGCACCCGCTTGTAAATCGGCGGGGCAACGGCGCCTGCTGTACGCGCACCACCGGCAATCGCCACGTCTGGGTCCAGGAATCCGAAGCGTTGCGCGATGCGGCCGCCGCCATAGCCAACGACGCCGCCAAGCGCTCCGGCGCCAAGCGATGCGAGGGCGGCCCTTTGCGGGTCCACGGCCGGGTCGATTTCCTTCATGGACCCGCCGGCAATGATGGAGCCTTCGCCAATCGCCGCGCGGGCTGGGCCTGATGCTATTCCGCCAATGACCCCCAGGGCACGGCCAGCCAACCCACCCGCAAACATTGGCGCGATTGAGCGCGCCACGGTCATGGCGGTGGCGCGTGGATTGTCGATGTATGCACGCGCCACGTCCCAGGCTGTAGTGTTTGGGTCTTTCCAGGCTGTATCAACGGCTCCTTGCTGGGCCTGCGTCTCGGTAGAAAGTTGCGCGTTTGTTTCGTCTTCCCACTTGCCGGGCTGAAACCCGGTGGCCGTGCCAACCCGGTCGGCCAAGCGGCTGATTGGACGGTCGAACCCAGCAAGACCAAGCGGTATGTCCGCCACGCCCGTCAGTAGTCCGGGGATGCTTTGCACACCCTGCTTGAGCCCAGCCCCCAGGTCTTGCGTCAGTGTGCGTCGCGGCGCAAGTGTTGCCGTATCTGAATCGACGGCGACGCCGCCAAATTCATCGGTCCCGCCATCTACAAGTTCACCGCCAAATTGGTCTTTTGCCATCATGGCTTCCGGTACGTTTTTCCGTCGGCGCCCGTGTAGGTGGCTCCCTTGGGCAGTTTGTCAAACTCAGCCTGCGAGGCAATCTTGGGCGCGGCCTTCTGCGCCGTGGCCCCGATTTCTTCCCTTTGGCCGGTCTGCTCGTTGATGATCCAGACTCGATCTGGGGTCTTGATGATGTTGTTGTTGGCGTCCACGCTCTGCCCGCCAGCGGCGGTAACGACTTTGTGGGTTTCGGGAGACTTCCCGTGCATAGCCAGCAGGTTTTGCGCTGCCACCTGCCGCTCTTCCGGCGTCTTGGCGTTTGTGTACTTGTCCTGCGCGGCGTTGATCTTCTGCGCTGCTTCGGCAGTGCGCTTCTCTCCGGCCTGGGCAATGCCCAGTTGCCCGCGCTCGATGTCCGTCCGTGCGGCTGCTGACTTGGCCTGGGCGTCGGTGTTGTATTTCGAGGTCGCCGATTGCGCGTCCTGGCCGCGCTGCGTGGTGGCGTTCTGCATGCCCGCGCGCGTGGTTTCCCCGGCGCTGCGCTCCATCGCTGCACGGCGTTCGTTCAGGGCCTGGATCACCTGGGATGCCCCAGCCTGCTGCGCCTTCGAGGAAAGGCTCGAACTCAGGGTGAAGTCGGCGCTGTGCTTGGCGTTGCGGTCATCAATGCCTTGTTCGTATGTCTTGGCGTTCGCAATGGTCCCCGCCAACTGCTTGTCTTGCTTGGCATAGGCCGCATCGGTTTCGGCCTTCGACGCGGCCAACTGGGCATTTATCTGGTCGGTTACGGCCATGCTGTTGCCGTAGGCGTCCGTGCGGCCGGCGGGCATGCCTGAAATTGGCCCAGCAGGCGCGGCGACTCCAGGCGTCGCCTGACTTCCGCTGAAACTGATATTCCCGCCACTTAGGCCGGGCTGGATCACGCCATCAACTGTCTGGCCTGCATAGCGCGGGTCAAGTCCGGCGGCTGCGGCTTGGTTCTGCGCGCTGATTGGTCCGCCGCGCGCGGCCAGCGGGGCGCCGCTTGGGGATGCGAAGCTCACGGGGCCAGAGATATTCGTGCCGCTGTACGAGTTGCCGTCGCGCGTGACCTGACCGGACGAAATGGGTCCAGCGGGCGGCGGCGTGACAGCGCCGGGCAGTGCTGGAGTTGCTGGCGTTGCCGGGGTGGCGAGTTTGGCGGCCCCAGGAGCCGGGTTGTTCCTGCCCTCGTTGCTGTACGAGGCTTGCTGTGGCACAACAGGCGGCGCGGGTTTCGGCCCATAGTATTCCTCGATGGTCTTGCCGCCCCTGGCGGTTTGCCCAGAAAGCGCCGAGCCAATCGGAGCAAGCGGATTGGACGAAGGCGCCGTGCCGTCATCTTGCGCTTGTTGTTCAACGATTTGCCGTGTTGCCAGTTCGTCGGCGGTCATCGCGGCGGGCGCCTGGACAGCCACGGGCGCGGCGGCGGGCTGTTGCGCCAAAGTAAATCCACGGACTGGCCCTTGCGCCATCCCCAGGCCGCCGGGTTGCGTTGCCGCCTTTGGTAGGGCTTGCGGGACGGTTGGGATTTGCGTGGAGACGGACGGGTTGGTCGCTTGCGCGGGCGCGGCAGGCGGCGCGGCCATCACGGGGGCAGCGACAGGTGCCGGTGCTTCATTGCTGAACAGACTGGTGTTTGGCTTGGGCTGGTGGTAGTACCCATGCTCGGCCTTGAGCGTGCCGGTCTTGATGGCATCCTTGTTCGCCATCGCTGCGGTCTTGCCTTTGGGCAGGCTTTTTGCCCGAAGCGTCTTGAGCATTTCCAACAGGCCGGGGGCCTTGGCGAGCATCTTCTTGGAAACGACGAACTCGCCGGGCGTGTACTTGGCCGGGATTTTGTCGCCGCCGCCTTTGCCGGGCACGACGCCGGCCCGTTTAGAGATTGGGGTTGCCATGTCCATAGGTTTCTCCATTTTCCGCCGAATCTAGGCCGGCGGCAAGGTCAAATTAAGCCGACTCGCGGGTGCCCCAGTCTGCACTGCCGCGTAGCGCGTTCATCGCCGCTGCCGAAGCCGTCCCCGCGCTCTGCGCTGCCGCCTGCACCAGCGCGACGCGCGCTTTGATGTTCTCCGTGTACGCCGAGAGGTTCGCCTTGCGAATGTCCACGTCGGCGTTTGCGTCGGCAATCGCCACCCTGGCGGGCAGTTCGACGGCTGAGATTTGGGCGTTGTAGAACGCAATCAGGGCTTGCGCCATTTTTGTCTTGGACTCGACCATTGATGTCGCAAGCTGGGCGCCGAGTTGCGGGCCAAGGGCGAGGGTCTTGATGTAATCCCCAGCCGACTGAATCGCCGCGATGCGCAGCGCCAGCGCCTTGTCGATGGCGAACTTGATGTTCTCGATTTCGATTTCGGCTTGCTTGATTGCCACGTCGCGCGACGCCTGGGCGATCTTGTCTCGGGCGTCTTGGTCAATGACCATGGCCTGATGGACCAACGCCCCAGGCGGAAGCGGGTAGCCCTTGGCCGCCCACATGGCGCTTGCTTCGTCCATGGCTCTTGCCGAATCTCTCAGCACGCGCGAGCGGTCGCGCTGCCAGATTTGATCCTCCACCGTGGCATTCATCCCGGTGCCGCCGTTGACGATGGCGTTCTCCACCCAGGCCCTCGCCGCCGCCAGTTCAGCCCCCAGCGGGAAGTAGGTCGTGAAAAAGGTGGCCAAGCCGTTGCCAAGCAGCGCGGTGATTTCATCTGCCGTGCTTTGGTACAGGGCGGTGAGTTGCGCTTCGGTGTAGTCGGTGATGTCTGGCGCGGGCGGGATGTCCAGCATCGCCGCGATGTCAACCTCGGTCGCTTGCGGGGCATTCGGGATCAGCGCCAGCGCAGCTTGCGTCTGCTCGTCCTGGCGGTTGAGCAGGATTTGCGCCAGACGAAGCTGCTCATTGAACACGCCCGTAACGAACGTCCCGCCAACCGCCGACCCAGCATAGGTGAAGGCCCAGTCGCCGCCGTCGCCGTTAAGGACGGGGAAAGGTTCTGTTGCCATTATCTGACTCTCCTTGTGAGGACCGCTGGCGTGAACTCAATCGAATCGAGTTCAAAGTCGGCGCCGACCTCGTTGAATAGCTCGAACGTGAAGTAGTTTGCAATCAGCCCTTTGCCGATTTTAATTCGCTGCGCTTGCAGGAAATCCTCGTTCCTGTTTGTCTGGTAGGTGTGGGTCACGCCATTGGCGGTCACTTGCAGGTACAGGTCGCCAGAGGACGATGCGCCGATGTAGCAGTTCGGGATCGACTTCTTGGCCGAAGTGCCGAAGTCATGCTTGCCAAAGTTCACCGATGACCGGATGGGGGATGCCCCGTCACCGTCGCCTTCGAGCAGGTACACCCCGTCGGGCTTCACGCCGTAGCTTGCGCCACGGAATTGGGCGAAGCTGTTGAAGTCATAGCTCTCATAGGCAACCGAGGCGCCGGTTTCATCGTTCACCACCCAGACCTCCGCATCCTCCGCGTACACCGGGATGCCCGCGAACACCTGGGCCTCGAACTCCATCACGGCTTGCATGATGGCGCTGTAGGTCATGGTGACGGTGCCTTCGATGGTGTCCTGGACCGCTGCGTCCAAGATCGTCAGCGTCGCCAAGGTGGAAGACCCGGTGATGCTGGAGTACATCGACACGTCGATCTGCCCGTAGAAGGTGATCGTGCTGGTCGGAACAACAAGCTCGCGCATGGCAGCCTGGGTGTTCCCCTCAAGCCCGCTGGCGCTCACAGTCAGCGGCAAGAACGACATGACGGCCTGGGCATACTTCCCGCTAGTCTTCTGGCTCGCCATCATTTCCAGTGGCTTGAAGCTCATGTACCCGCCGACCCCGTACCACACACTGAATGCCCCAAGCGGCTGGTTCGTGCTGCTGGTCATCGTGTAGGTGCCCGCTGCCGCAGCAGTCGTGGTTGTCGATCCGCTCTGGAAGTTCCCGCCTATAGGAGCCCCAGGCGCTGCGCCTGTTCCAGACACGGTGATGCTGCCGTTGGCGTTGAACGTGATTGTCTGGGTCTGAACGGAGCCGTTGGGCAGCGTCATGGTGATGACGACGGAGCCGGTTGTCGGCTCGTTCGGGCTCGACACGATGGTCAACAGCCCGTCCTCAATCGTCCCCGTTCGCACTTCACCAGAAGGGAAAGTGATGCTCACCACGATTCCAGGCGCACCGCTAAGGATGACGGTGATCGCGCCAGTGATGTAGCCGCGCTCGACGCTGGTTGACACCTTCGCCGTCGTCTGGATTGACGACCCGAGGGCGCTCAAAGTCAGTGGTGCGAAGCTCATGGCTGCGATGGCGTAGGTCGGCACCAGATCAGCCGCCTCTTCCGCGCTGACGGTCAGTTCCTCGAACGACATCACAGCGCCATTGATACGCCCCGCCACACCAGCATTCATCGCCAGTGGCAAGAACGACATGGAGCCGGTCGAAGGCTTCGTGCCGACGTACTCGTCAGTGAGGGTCAGGCGTTCTGTCACGCCGCGCGTGTAGGGCGACGCCTCTGTGGTGGTGTTTTCCTTGGCGCTCAGTTCAAGCGCCTCGAACATCATCACGTTGTTGATGACTGGGGTATCGACGTAATCCCCGCCTGCGTACAGAGCAGCCGTCAGGAACACGCGGCCGGTGCTTTGCAATGCGCTCTGATGGACCACGCTCGCGCCGATAGCGTAGCGCACGACATTGTTCATGCGGCTGATCGACAACTCCGTGCCAGAAGCCACCGCTCCGACGTAGGCAATCTCGATGCCTTTTTCATAGATGCGGGCAATGCCGTGCGTGACGTAGAAGCCGTGCTCGATGTCCTGATAAATTCCGCGCCGCGCGTTCTCGCGCGCAAGCCCGGTCACGCTCCCGATGGTGCCGGGGTTGACGGTGAAGCGGGCGATGCCGTGGCGGTCAAAGTACCTGACTGACCCAGCACCAGCGTTCCAGCCCAGATTGAAGTCATAGGTGACTTGGTACGCGCCTGCTGGCTGGCCGGGAGTTGGGGCGACGCCGGGGTCGTAGGGGTAATAGGTTGGAACAAGCTGGCGCTTGCATTCGTATGGTCCTACCACGCCGCTTGTCGGGTAGATAGGAATGTGCCGCCATGTGCCATCCGGGTCTTGCGCCCAGGTATAGACGACATCACGGTACTTGCACACCGTCGCGTAAGCCCAGGACGTGTAGGCATTGCGCGCCGGGTATCCGGGGCTTGCGACGATGCCAGGGCTCCCCGGCGTGTAGGTTGCCTTGACGTTCTTGAGAAGTTGATTCGTCATTCGATTTCTCGTGTGCCGTCGTGACCTGCCCAGAACAAGTTGCCCAAGGTTCCGGCGCGGAACTCTTTGATCGTGATGCCTGGAGCAAGGCCGTCACTGGTGAATTGGCGCAAGCCGAGCCCAACCCATGTCTGAACGTTCGCGCGCCAGGAACCGGTCATCGTGCGTGAAATCTTCGACACCCCATCAACAAACACGGTAGCAACGTCACCGCGGCACTCCACGCGCAGGGTGTGATCGCCAAAGGTGCCACCGGCCACGTTGTAGTTTCCAGAGCCGGTAAACAGATTGCCTTCGTCCCCAATGTCGATTTGTTCGTTGGAAGCGCCGTTTACCGGCGTCCACGTCACGCGCCCGTAGTCACTATTTTCCGCCCCGTAAGCTGGGTTCGGTTGTGTCTTGATCTTGAAGTACAGATTGACGAATCCGACATCATCGTTCGCGCCAATGTTGACATCGACCTCCACGAAGTAATCCACCAAGTTAAGCGGGGTTGCGCACCACGCATCGGATGTCCCCTCGTTGTGAGGCTCAGTCGCCGCCCCTGAACCGTTCAGACGCAAGTAGCTATTCGTGTTGCCCTCATACCACTTGTCGCCAGTCTCGGAAACGTGGTCGTTCGGCCCGACCAGTCCTTGGCTATTCTGCACATGCACATTCCCGCGATACAGCGGTGCGACCGGCGTGCCACCTGCGGTGCCGACGAACGAATCTTGGATGATGGTGGTCATGGCTGGTCAAACTCTCCAGGGAATGCTGGAAAGACGTAGGGCTTTCGAGCGCCGCCAAAGTTGGTGAAGAACACATTGAAGTCCGGGTCCGCCGTTTCGTCCAGCCCGTTCCCAGGCGGCTTGAGTGAAGTCACTTGCTTGAATTCAGTGAAGTCTCCGTCGGTGCTGAAAAACACCAGCTTGTCCAGATCGTAGTCTGGCACGGCGAAGACGATTTTGCCCTTGTTATCCGCGTCCACATAGGGCTCTATCACCGCGCCGAAGTTGGACAGGTTGTTGTCGTTCATGCGCCCAGGCAGCACGCCTGAGAAATTCCAGGTCGAGCCGTAGTCGCGCGTGAACATGATCTTGTTGTCGGTGCCGTCACGCCGAACAGGCATATACATGCACCCGTCGCCAAAACCAAACTGGCACGTCCGAAGGTCGTTGGTGTAGCCAAAGAACCGCAGGTAATCGCCTCCGAGCGAAGCACCGTTGGAACTGGTGAACCAATCATCCGGGGGCCATGTGATCCTGGCATAGCCAGCCCCATCAGTCCCGAGGAACGCCATCGGCCCGAAGCGCGCGTCAGGTGGTGTGTCCATTGGGTCGCCCATCATGTCCTTGAACCCATTGGAAATTATCAGCAGCGACTTGCCCTGCCCGAGATAGACGATCAGCGAACTGAATGCCAAGCCCGTGAGTTGCAGGTTTTCGTAGTAGGCACGGTCTGGGCCATCAATCGGGTACTCGAACAGGTATGTAGTCAGGAACGCAGCAGCGGCAGAGGCCCAGGTGTCGCCGTGATCGGTCGAGTTCACAAGGTATGGCGCGACCTTCGGCAGCACCAGGGTATCGTCTTCCTCCACCACATGAATGCCTTGAAGCCTGCCCAGGCCAATCACGAACGGCGCGAAGGCGATGTTGTTGCGCCCCGCGCTATACACGGGGGCGACCTGAGTCATGGTCTGCGTCCCGGTGTCACCCACATAGAAGATCGGCACCCGGTTGTCAACGTGCGGCGAGCCAGTCCAGTAGGTTGCGGCCAGCCCGAAGCGATACCGCTTCGTGTCGTCGTCCCATCCCGAGCAAGTAAAGTAGAAGGTGTGCAGGTCGGTGAGCAAGCCGCTGATCTGGATGTCATCAATGAAGGTGGTCGAGCGGCCCATTCTCTCGGGGTCGCTGGCAAGGTACTGCGCCCAGGACAAGGCCTGCATCATCACGGGCCAATGTGTCACTGCGTCGGTGTCTGCGCCGATGTCGTTCAGGTTGCTGAACAGCGCCAGGACGAATCCGTCGCCCACATAGGGCAGGCGCGCGAGCGTTGGATTCGCCGCCAGTGTGCCCAGCAGGTAGAACGGCGTCAGCTTGGTGATGCGGCCAGATTCGTCATCGTCGATGTCGATAGCAGCCGGAAAAATGGCCGCTGAATTGAGTTTGTAGAGCCCGATCAGTGACGGCTCACCGACGAACACTTCGCTCTCGTAGAACCCGTTCTTCTTGTACGTCCTCGACCCCGGAGACTCCTTCGTCAGGAACGGCGTATTTACCCGTGCGAGCGCATCCCGGTCGCCCTGCGAGCCACGGGCGTAACCATTGCGCTCCCTGGTGAAGTCATTCGGGTACTTCATAACGCCCCCGTTCAGGGCAGAGGATTACAGCGTCGGCAACGCGATGCTGAAATAGTCGATGGTGCGCGAAGCCGCAGCAGTGAACGTGGTCGATTCCAAGTTCAGGTCAGCGCCAGCCGTGCCGACGGACATCTGAATCCGGCGCTCCGTGGTGGACACGCCACCCGTGTCAGATGCCAGTACCACCAATCGGCCGTAGCCGGCCGTGCCGCTTGCGTTGCAGCTTGAGTCCTGCCACGTTTCCGCAGCCTTCGACAACACGCCGCCCGAGGCTGACGGGCCGAGGCTCAATCCCGTGCCGCCACCGCTGACAGTGAACTCGGCGAGCAGCGTGCCGGTGACGGCCGCATCCGCCGTGGCAGGCTCCGCGCCCGTATAGATGCGCAGCACGGCCAGGGCGAGGCCTGCCTTGACAGAGCCGGTATCGAGTGCGTAGTTTCTTAGACCTGTTGAGGCGCGCATTTCATTTCTCCTGTGGTTGACCGGACCAAATGCGTCCGGCGATTACTTTGCAAATTGTGCTACCACTCACGCCGAACTCGGCAGCCAATGTGGCCTGTGTGACTGTGCCGCTGGAAAACCTGGCTCGAATTTCACGCGCCAACGTGACTCGAAGCTGGAAGCCGAGCCGATATACCGCTTGCCATCCAAGCGGTTGGTGATTGAATATATGCCGGTTTCCATCACGCAGAAATGAGGGTGAAGCCGGCCGTCACGCGCAGCACTTCGTCGTCGGCCAGTGGTTTCGGCGAAGCAAATCTCACCGCCGACAACAGGGTGCCAGACGTTGCACCCTTGGCGGATGCCGATGTGATGAAGCCGCCATAGATCGTGACTGTGGTGTTTATGGTGAACTCGGCCCGCGACGCTGAATTGTCCACAGCGCCGGCAGCCACCGTGCCGAACACCAGAATCTCGCGCGTGGCCTCGTCATAGGCAGAACTCTCCGTCGCCGAACCTGGGAACGTAGCGGCGGTGTCGCCGTTGACGGGCGTGTAGTTGCCGCTGAACAGGCCCATGTACCACGATGTCACCTGGGCGCCGCCCTTCAACTCGGTGTTGAGAAGGTGGTTCAGGCCTTCGGTGGGCATCAGGTTTTTGATGACCTCCGAGTCGCGCACGTTGCCGGCCTTGTCGATCACTTCGATCAGGTAGGTGAATGCGGCCTTCATTTCGTCTTTTGCTTGCATGATTTGCTCCTGAGTTTATAGCGGCGTCGCTGCTTTGCGCACGATTTCGCCGCTCATGTATGAATAGGCGGCGGCGCCGGTTTGTTCCACACCAAAGCCCGCTGCAACGATCTGTTTCATGCCATCGCGTTCTCGGTAGTATGAGGCTCCCGAGACGGCTGCATTCAAGGCGAGATTCTTTTCCTGGACGTTGTTCAATGAACCGTCGGCTGCGGTGACAACCACCCCCCGGTCGGACATCCAGAAGGCGCGCTCGCTGTCAGGCGTCATCCCGCCCGTGCGCGCGACGCCGCCATAGGGCAGCACTTCGTCGGCCTTTGCGGTGGCGATGTCGCCAGTGAAGCGGTACGTCAGCTTTTCCGTGGCGATGTAGGTGTGATCCGGGGTGCATTCGACCACGGTGATTGGGTCGGCGAACGGGATGAAGTTGCGCGAGGGCCGGTACAGGCCCAGGGCATACGGGTCCGAATAGAACAGGAACCGCCCAACAGCAACGAGCAGGCGGCCCGAGCCATAGCGCACGATTTCCCCGGCCGGCATGGGCGCGAGCAGCGCCGTCTGGCTTCGGCCTTGAAGCTGGGGCATGGTGGCAATGGTCAGGCTCGCCTGCGGCGCGATCAGCGCCCTGGCGAGAAACAATTGGTCGCCGTTGACCGGGCTCATAAACACCAGGATGCCCGTGATTCCCGTCGGGAAGGCCGCTGGCAGGCCCGAAATGATGATGCCCTGCCCAGCCACCACTTCGACCTGTTGGATGATCGTGGCGGCCGATTGCGCCAGTTGCACGTCATGGTAGGCAAGGCAGACTTGGTACAGGCCGGCAGCGAGCGATCCAACCCCGCCAGCAGTCACCACGGGCTCCGGGTTGATCGTCGGAAGGGACAGGGCCTTGTCCACGCCGCCAACGACGCGCCGCAGCACAGAGCCGTCGGTGAAGATGACCTCGCCATTGGCATTGGTGTAGGACAGGCGCGCGCCCGGCGCGATGCCGGTTCGGACCTGGGTTTTGGTTGGGGCGTCCCGCTCGCCCGAGAGGGAATAGAGAACCGTGCCGTCAACAAAGAAGGACTGGTCCGCGCCGGACCAAAGGGAATGGCAGTCGGACCCGGCGACAACTTTCTCGGAGCCCAGGCGGCGCTTGATGGTTCCGTGCGCCGTCATGTCCACGTTCACGGCAGAGCGCAGGAAGGCGCCCTTCACGCGAGACAGTTCTTGGTCTTGCAGGCGGTTGTTCACCCCGAGGGTGAAGGGACCGAGTTTTTTCGGCTCCATCTAAAAGTTCCCTTCAGCCTCGATGAAGTCGTGCTCGCGCTCCAGCCACAATTCATCAATCGCACTGCTGCGCTTGCCGAACTCAGCCTCGAACTCGGCGAGGAAGGCGCCGGCTTTTTTCAGGTCGATGGTTTCCGCGTCCTGCTTCGAGTAGGCCCGATACAGCATCCACGGGACCAAGTTCAGATGGAAGCGCGAGCGGATTTCAGGCTCGTCCTGGGCGGCGGCCATGTCCTCCAGCGGGAGCCGGGTGATGGTGAGATTCACCACACCAACAGCCGTCGGGATCGGGTAGGGCCTGAACATCAGGTTGTCCATGTCCGGGATGTAGCCGCGCGGCTCGCCCGTCTCGTCTTCCCATCCTGGGCAGGTTTCGTCCAGGTCTTGGAAGCTCACTCGGCGCAGCACGGGCGCCCGCCCTACCAACTTGGCACGGCGGATAAACAGCACCTTTTCATGCAGTTCATAGGTTGGGTCGGCGATTGCCAGGGTGATCCGGCAGCACTCAAGCGTGGTCGAGTCGATGATGAGGCGCGCGCGCCGGCACGCCTCGCGCTCTGCTTCGTTGGCCCAGGACGTGAACTCCGCGTCCGACCAAAGCGACGGGGTTGCGTTGTCGTTCGCCCGGCTGCGCGCTTCTGCAAGTAGTTCGCCAAGGTTCATGTCATGCGGCCAATCTCATGTCCAGTTTCCAGTCTTCGTACCTGCGCATGATCGCAAGAAACACGCCGTTTGGCGAGATATTTTGCTGACACAGCGCGGCGCCGGTTTCGGCGTCTTCGTGGCAGAACTCCTTGCCGTAGTGCAGACGGTGGCACGGGTAGCAGTTCGTGCCCTGCGGCTCCATGACATCGGTGAGCTTCCAGTGCTTGGTCAAGTTTTCATGCGACGAGTGCGAGAGCATGATGACCTTGGGCACGGGCTCGAACGCCACGGAATTGAGAATCCCGGTTTCAGGTCCGACCACCAGATCAACCTGCTGGGCCAGCGTCAGGGAGTCGCGGATGCCCACTTCGCCAGAGGTACACATGATGCGCTCGGTTTCTTCCCAGCCGGCCTCAAGAATCTTGCACGGCTCGTCGCCGTTGAGAATCAGCAAAAGCTCCGGGATGTTGTCGAGCAGGCCCTGGATCACCGTGTCCTGGTGCGGATAGAACTTGTGGACGGATGACCCGGCAAGGCACCACAGCACGTTGAAGCGCTCCTTCGCCCTCATGGGGATGGGCAGGCCCGTGGCGAGCCGATTGCGGGCCGCACTGAGCATGGCGGCGGCTTTCTTCTTTTCCTCTGGGCTCGGGAAGAAGCGGGCTTCCTCGCTGTAGGGCAACTCGGCAAGCCGCGCCGTCCACTCCAGGTAGTTCTTGTTCAATTCCACCTTGCGCACGGAATGGGGCCAGCCGTGATTGGTCCTGCCGGGGAAGGCCAGCAGGGTTCCCTCGACCGACTCACTCAGGTTGATGAAGCGGTCAAAGCGCTTGGCCTGGGACGCCCAGAACAGCGGCAACTCATGGTTTGGAACCTGGTCCTCGTCTTGCAGCATGAACTCATCAATGTGCGGATCGTGCTTGAGGATTTCGTGGCCCCTGGGCGTGGTCATAAAGACAACAAAATATCCCTGGCGCTTGAGTTCCGGCAGGATGCCGGCGGCCTGAATGGAATCGCCGAACCCGCCGTAGCGCACCACGCACGCGCTCTTGGCCGGGCGCACGCGCGGCGCCATGACCTGAAACCCGCTATCGTTCTTTTGGAACACCTGGAGGAAGCTGTACTCGCGGTCCTGGTCGCGCACTTCCTCGACCAGCAAAGTCCATGAGCCGATGTCGCTCATGGCGTCCAGGATGTCATCTTCGGTGAAGTCGTGAACGTGATCCGGGTTGGCGCCGAGCCTGCCGATGTTGGGGTACAGGTTGCGGTGGGGCAGGTACAAGACCAAGTGCCCGCCGACCTTGAGGCAGCGCCACCAGTCTCTCAGGGCGGCATTGTGGTCAACGATATGCTCCAGCAAGTGGCTGCTGAACACGAAGTCCACCGATGCGTCCTTGACGCAATCGCTCAGATCGGCGGCGTCCTTGCAGACGACATCGGGCTTCATCTTGATGCCAAAAAGCTCGGTGTCCTTTTGGCTGTCGATGCCCAGGAAATGCGGGAAGGCCTTTTTTGGGCCGCAGCCAACATCGAGCCCGACGCCGCGCGTGTACTGAACGATGTCGTACTTGCACTTGTCGGCCTCATTGCCCTGGGGATCATCAAGCCGCCACATGCTCGTCTTCCTTGTAGAGGATGGCGCGGATCGCCTCGCGCGTCCAGGTTTTCAGCTTGCGCTTGCGGGATGGCGGCCTGTCCGACAAAACACGGTTGCCTTGTCGGTCGAATAGAAGACCGTCTTGCTCAAAAGCAAGTCTGGGGTCGCCGTGGATTTCTCCGAACGGCCTGTCTCGGTCGAGCCTCATGGCTCAACTATCGAGGTCTTTGCCGAACTTGGCGTCCTTGGCGTCGCTCTTGGCGTTGAACGAGCCGTGGCTATTCAATGCGCTCTGGGACAGGTCGGCGCCGTAGGTGTCGCCGTTCATGCCCGTGCCTGTGCCTGCGTCACCCATCTTGGTCTTGTCGCCCTGGACGGTGCCGTCGGGCTTGGGGTTGCTCAGTTTGTCCATGATGTCACCTTTCCCATCCGCCGGGGCGGGTCAAAAATCCCTGCGGACCTGGGGGCGAGTCAACAATCAGGGACGAGCCCTTCATGCCGCTGCCCGTGGGCTCATTCATCGAATGGTAGCCCTTTTTCAGGTCTGCCATGCTGGCGTCCCCAAGCGACCCAGAGGTCGCGCCCTCCGTGCTGCCCGATGATGCGGGCAGCGACGGGGACTTGTTGAGGTCTAGGCCTTTCACGACTTCACCGCGTCAGGCAGGACTTCAAACTCGTACACGATCTGGGCCGTGCCGGTCGCATCCGCGCCAGAGGTAGCGCTGACCTGATCCATCGCCTCGACCGTCGAATTGATCACGCCGGAACTCACTTCGACCCCCGCCACGTTGGTTGAGAGAGTGATAAGGCCAACCGAAGTCGTGCCGTTTTTGATGGTGTAGGCGTGGGTGGTGGCCGTGCCCGCGACGACGACGGCGGCGTGCGCCTTCTTGAGCCGCATCTTCTGGAAGGAGCGAAACTTCGAGCCCTCCGTGGTGGCGCCCGCCGTGGTGGGCGGCATGCAGGCTTCGCGGCGAATTGTGAAATCGGGATCAGAGTAACCCATGATGATGCTCCTAAAAAACTAAGTTCCAATCTCAGCCGTAGCATACCCTTTATTGAGTTTGATGCGACTGATCGTATTCTGTGTGACGCCAAATACAGCCCCGATTTTTTCTTGACTGATCCCGCCAATCTCCAGCATTTTTCTCACTTGCCTTGCCTGCTCATTTGTCAACAGCGCATTGTGGTTTGCTTCACCAATCAATCTCGCATGCTGCGCTCCAGAAAACTTGACTCGCTTTTGTTCTTCGCCAACCGGGTGAGCCGATTTGTGGCACCGGAAACAAAGCCAGTCAACATCCAGGGGGCGGCCGTAATCATCGTGGTGTGCATGCACTTTCTCGGTCGCTGCGCAAAGCCGGCATGGTTGCCTAGCAAGAAGCCCTTGCCTGATCGCGTAATTGAGCCTGTTTTGCGCGGCAGTCTTTTCGCGATTTCTCGCTCGATATGCGCGCGCCAACTCAGCATGGCGTTCGGGATGGGCTTTTTTCCAGGCACGGGACATTTCTTTCTGCTGCTCGTACTGCTGTGGTTTGCGGTCCATGACGGCTCCTTTGGTTATGGAGCCCGCATTATGCCGTTTCCCACAGAAAGTACCTAGCTATGTCGCGCTATCCCACTTAACCACCCTGCTATTCTTGCTGGAGTTGGCTGCCACCAGGGGATGGACGAGGCCAAACCCGCCGATGTAGTACCACGCGATGCCACGATCCCGGCCGAAGTCGGACGGAATCTTGCCGCGCATTTCCTCGGGGACCGCAACACCCTCGGCCACCGTGTCGTTGCCCAAGAAGAAGGCCCAGCTTGACAGGGCGTTGTTCCATGGGTCGGCGGTGTCGGTGCTGGCATTGAACGTCCCTGAGTCAGCGGCGCCGCCCTTGGGAATGTTCGTCTGCTCGACAAACCGGGTGCTTTCGTAGCGCCCAACCTCGCCGTTCAGAATGAACTGGAAACCCGCGTCGGTGTACTGCTTGATCTGCTCAAGCTCGTCCTTGAAGGGCCTCCAGGTCGAGACGTGGCTGATTGCCACATAGTCGTCGGCCATGTAGGGCGGAATGTTCCGTTCCTTCATCAGGTCCACGATCAACTTGACGTGAGCCTTGCCCAGCGCGACGTTGTTCGTGGTGACGGACGTGCCGCTGGTGGACAGGACCAGGGAGGTCGTGGACGTGCCGGCCGTTGGCGTCACGCGCAGAGGCGTGGCGTTGAACTCGGTGAAGGCGGCCACGTCGAACGCTTTTTTGGCGTCGTTCTTGAGCACCTTGTCGATGATTTCCTTGATCGGCTGCTCGGACAGGTCATCGAGCTTGCCGGTGTAATCGACCGAGTTGCCGTACTCGGTGATCGTCATGGTGCCCTGCGTGATCGTGAAGTTCGTCTTGGGCATGACGGTGGTTTCCGTCAGGGTCGTCCCGCGAGTCGTCACGTCCGAATAGACGTTCCAGTGGAAGGTGTCGCCCTTGCCCTTGCCTTGGACGGCAGCGTCTTTGATGTCCGCAAACTGGCGGAACTTGACGGTGGGCTGGACAGCATGCCGAAGCACTTTGGACAGGTTCGGCGACCACATATAGCCGCCGAGTGAATTGGTCAACCAGACTTGTTGAGCAGGCATTTGAATCTCCAATCAAAAAATGGACGATGGCTATGCCGGGAGTCCTCTTGCCAGCCGCATTTCCTTGATGACATCGGTTGCGGTTGGCTCAACTACTTCGGGCGTTGCCGCCTTTGTTCCAAGGCCTCGCACGTTGTCGATGCGCGCCTTGCGGTCCAGCTTTGTCTGGCGATCCGTGGTCGGGGCTTCGTCGGCGATCTTCATGCCCTTGCTTTTGGCCCAATCTCGCATCGCAGTGGCCGCCGTTTCCAATGATTCGGAGAATGACTTTCCCGTCTTCTTCGCCGCATCGAAATGCTGGTCTGCCATCTGCGCGAGGTATGGGTCATCCACAATGAACTTGTTGTTCACCGCGAAAGCGTCCAATGCACTCTCGTCTTCCATCTGCTGTCGGATTTGCGGCGTCAACTGGGCAGTCAACTGGGCAATGTCGAGGGTGGGATTTTCCGTCCGCCTCTGACTCACCAACGCGACCAACCGATCAACCGCAGCATCCTCGTCGCCCTCGAACATCGCTTTGACAGTGGCTCTCACCGTGTCTTGAAGCTCTGCCCCGCTGGCGTCTTGGGCGCCATTCTGCACTGGTTTCGGTGTTTCAGCAACAGGCTGTGGTGCGGACGCTATTTTTTGTGCTTCGGCCAGCAAACGCTCGGCATCGGCGCGCGCGCGGGCACCTTCCTCAAAGCGCTTGTCGGCCGCCAACCCTTTTTGGTAGGCGCGTTGCATTTCCGCAACAGTGACTTGGCTCTCGACGCCATCGACCTTGACGGTGACGAGCGTGTCCTCCTTGGCAAAAATATTTGCCGGCTTCTCTGTCGGCTCTGGCGCCAGTTGCGCGGCCAACTGATCGGGCTCGACGCCGCGCTCTTGGTCGTGCGAGTCGGACATCGCATCCATCGCCAGCAGGCGCGGATTGATGGGCGGGTCTTTCGGGGCTTCGCCACCTGGAAGGCTGTCGTTTCCTTCTGGTGACACGCCCGTTGGGGTAGCGTCTTGTTCGAGTGGCATGAAAAAAGCTCCTTTGGTTGTTGAATCAGTCGCTCATGTTTGCGAAGGATCGCTCCGCGTTCTCCCCCTCTGCGACGGCCTGCGCCATCCAGATGAGAAAGTTCTCTGCGCAGCGTGCATCGTTTTGCAGCTTGCGAATCTCTTTGGGGTTGTCCGCGTCGGCGTCCTTGAGTGCTTCAAGGGCCTGCTCGCGTTCATCGTTCGCCCTGCCGGTCAGATACCGGCCCAGGGTTGAGTTCATAAACGCCTGGGCGTCCAGACCGAAGGCAATCGTGCCTCGGATCGCGGTCAGGTCGGCCTTCTCGACTTCTGCGTCTGGCTCTTGTTCATCCATTGGAGTCTGGCCTTACGGTTTGAATGCCCTGGTTCGCCCCAACGCCTGGGCTGGCTGGCGCCGCCGGCAATGCTGGCGTGAGCGGCGTCGTGTCTCCGGTCGCCTGCGCCGTCTCGATGCTCGTCTTGGGGTTGAACATCGGCTGGAGCGTCATGCCCGTCGCGTCAGCCATGGGCTGCGGGAAATTCGGGTCAATCGCAGCCGGATTGGGCGGGACATATCCAGCGGCCTTCATCAACTCGTCGGCGATAGGCGACACCTGTGGTGTGGCGGCAACAACCTGCGCCGCTTGCATGGCGGCGAAGATCGAGCGCATACTTTTCTCGACCTGGGTGGCGATGTTGTCCTTGGACTTGGTGCCGATGTTGGCAATCTCCGCGTCCAGCTTCTCGATCTGCTTGGCGAGCATTTCGGGGGACACCTTTTGCTCCAGAGCCTTCTGCAACTCCTGGATTTCGGCCTGCGCAGCAAGCAGCGCCGGGTCTTGCGTCTCATCGAAGAAGCGGTCGCCGTCTTTGTAGCCCAGCTTGCCGAACAGTTCCTTGATGACTTCGCCGATGTCCAGGCCATATTTCTCCAGAACGCCGTCGGCCAAAAGCTCCTTGAGGTTCTTCATGCCCAGCATGAAGTTGGCGATCTGCTCTTGCGGGCTCGTCGCTCCAATACCCACGTTCACGTTGAGCGTGAGTTCCCTGGACAACAGGTCGTCGGTCACGGCGTCCACGCCGAAGCGCTGGAACAGCTTGGCCTTCTTGCCGGCCAGCGCCAGGACCACGCTATCAGTTTCGTAGTGTTGCTCCAGCAAGATCATCTGCGACAGGACGGGCTCGACCCACGTCTCGACAAACGTGCGCAGTTGGTAGCTCGATACCTGCGATGCGTTGCCGGTCAGGATGTTCATGCCGCCGACGGTTTCGTTGAGCTTCCGATTGCTCTGAACCGATGACGGTGAAAACGTCCCCGCCACTTCATCAAAGTCCACGTTCAGGCGGTCCTGCTCCTGGTATGCAGAGGCCGTCACGTCGGGCGTGTTGATGACCAGCACGTCCTTCTCCGGGTCGTCCATCATGGTCACACTGCTGGGCGTGTTGCGCGTGAGGCTTCGGACATCAACTTGCTTGTTGCGCTTGACGAAGTAGCGCTTGTTCATGGCGAACTTCACGTTGTCGATGCGCTGGTTTGCCACCTCGTTGATTTCGGACGCGAGGCTCTTGGTCACGTCGGCAACGCCTTCGGGATAGACCTTGTGCGTCTCGATCATGCAGAACCCCATGGCATAGGGGCGCCGGCCGTGCCAGTACGCGGCCTTGAGCGGCTCGGGGTCGGTGAGCATGTGAAACGTGCCCAGCGTGTAGAACAGCAAGTCCTGCCCGTCAACGGCTATGATGTTGCGGTGGACCCAGACAACCGTGAAGTCGCCGACGGACTGACTGACCTCCTTGGAGTCGGTGCGACCCCGCTCGCGCGTAAGCCGGGTGGAGTCGGAGTACAGCTTGGACGCCTGCAAGATTTGGGCGTCGGTCATAGTCTTCCAAGCTCGCGTACCCTCGCTCTTGATCGGAGTCCTGCGCATGCGGGCCTTCACGTCTTTGACGTACATCGGGATCAGTTGAATCAGGTACGGGCTGGTGTTGATCGGGTCGGACCACTCAGCAGCGGGGTCGAGCCGAAAGTTCTCCAGGGGAATCAACTCGATGCAGGGCTTGTCAACCCCGCGCTCGGCGTCGTAGTCCCAGTATTGGTAGGAGAGGCAAGCTCCCAGGGCCTGCGCGTCTTGGTACGCCCCCATCGAAATCAGGAACCATGGGACGGACTTCTTGAGCCGGTAGTTGATAAGCTCCATGACCACGGCGGCTGACGCCTGCTGAATTTCGTCGGAGTCATCCTGGGCGGAAATCGACAGCACGTCCTTGGCAGAGAACAGCGCCTCGGCGGCGATAGCCTCGTTCTTCCTGATCGTGGAGCGCGTCTTGGGCCGGTACAGCTTGGAGCGTCCCCGGTAGGCATCCGAGTGGTACTTCGAGCCGGCAGGGTGGACGCCCTGGAATTGCCGAAGGTTGGACTCGATCTTGGCCCTGATGCTCGAATCGAAATAGGTGGTTGAGGCCGTGAATGCTTCGCGGGCCATCGCCAAGTAGTCCGTCGTGTCCTGGGTTTCTTCCTGCTCGATTGCGGTTTCCATGGATTACCCCTTGTCGGCTTTGAGACGGCCAGCGAAATCGGTCGGCAGTGCTGATAGATGGTCGAGGTTGAGCTTGCCCGTGGTGAGACGGTAGCGATCCAAAAGCTCGCCCCCAGCGCGCATCACGCGCAGCTTGAACTCGCTCGCTGAGAACACCGTATCGAGCCTGATGCGAAAGCCCCAGTTGCCCGACAGCGCAAGGTTGCGGATGTCGGCAAAGCCGGTGGTCTTGCCATCCACTGCGACCGCCCAAAGGTGGCCTGGATACTTGGTGTGAAGCGTGTCGGCGATGTCTTTCGCCATCACAAGGTCATTGGCCGCGATCTGCGGGGAGTCGGTGACAAGTTCGCTCATTGGTCGTACTCCGGTTCGCACTCTCTGCGCTCAAGCGTGGCCTTTTCCCAGTCGGAAAGCCAGGACCACTGCTCGGGCGTGTAAAGAGTCTTTATGCTCTCGGGCAGAGCATCGTACTGCTCGTTATGACCAGAAGGCATATGGTCTTTCACAACAGCAGTCCTCGTTCCCGCATGAAATCGGCGGGGTGTTTTGCACCTTTTTGGCCGTTGCATCGCTGACGAAGAAGCTGAATATTGTCGTCGGTGTTCGACCCGCCCAACGCGAGCGGCATGATGTGGTCAAGATGGTATTTCGCTCCAAGGGGTTGCGCGCAGCATGCGCATTTTCCTTGCTGCAATATGAACAGCCTGTCGGAGAGGTTGCGCGAGAGAACGCCGCCAGCCAACCGACTGCGGCGATTCTGCGTTTGCAGCCTAGCCCATTCTGGGTTTTCTTTGCGTCGCCGCCGTGTATTGGCCGTTACCTTGGCGCGGTTGGCTATGCCCCATGCGGCATTCTTTGCGCGAACTTTGTCCTTGTTGGAGGAAGCCCATTTGGAAGTCCTGAAATTACACTTTTCTGGGTTGGCTTTTTGCCATGCTGCTGTGAGCGCTTTTACTCTATCAGGATATTTGCTCCTATATGCTGCCGATCTGGTTTTTACAATATCCTGGTGCTCCAAATAGTACGTGGCATTGCGTTCTTTCAGCCGCTCCGCGTTTGCGACTCTCCATGCTGCGCCGCGCGACTTGGCGCATGCCTTGCAGTCACCTTTTTTGTTTCGGTCGGTGCTGCCGCATTTAATGCACGGTTTCATCATGGTTGCGGAGGATCGGTGTTGTAGTGATTGCGCTCGTAAAACTTTCTGTTATTTGAAAAGTGGTAGGCCGCGTCATAGGGCTGCTTGATGACATCAATGCCATCCATGGCCTCGGCTGCCGCGACGACTTCGGCCCAGAGCTTTTCGCTGGTTTTGACGGTGGATTGTGGTCCGAGGGGCATGGTCAATCTCCTTCGCGCGTGATTGTAGGCGCGTCAGATGCCCATAGGAAGACCCCGAGGCTCCCGACCTGACCCGGGTTTTGGAGCCTCTTTCGGCCATCCTTGCGGACTGCCGCTCGCTGAACGTCGCATTCGATTGTCAGGCGCCCGTCCGTGGGCCAAACGCTGCGTCGGTGTGCATTGCCTGTTTTTGTGGTCGCTGCGAAACGCCACGGCGCCGGGGTCTTGAACTGAAGCGTCATCGGTACTTGGGTGCGGCCCCGACATTGGCCCATAAGCTGCGTCAACTGGCGCCCTGACCTCGGAAACGCAAAAAGGGTCTTTCTGCTGCGTTTACTTGGTGCGACCACACCACCCTTTCGGGACGTAAACGCATGAGAAAGACCCCTCATTCGTGTTGTCGCAGTGTGGTCGCACATTTGACGGAACGGATGGTAGCACAGTTTATGATCCATCGGTGAAGGTTTCAGGCTCAAGTGTACGCTGGTCAATGATGATTGGTCGAACTGGGTCCATGTCGTATATTCTGCTCGCACTATCCATGAAGTCCTTTTTGGAACTGAACGGGTAGGTCAGGTATTCTTCGAGGAACCCCTTGTTCAGCGAGTACAGGTTCCCCTCATGGTCCTTGGCCTTGGTCGGCTTGAAGATGCGAAACGACTGCCCTTCTTCGCGGATTTTCTTCTGATTGGCCGTCTCGCCATCGGTTATGGCGGCCAGATAGTACCGGCCGGCGGCGAAATCGGGCTGGAGACGCTGCACCCGGTCATCCTTGGCCGTGGTCCCGTCATGGGTCCAGGACAACTCGACAATCTCGAAGGAATCCTTGATCGCCTCCATCTTTTCCTCGAAATACTCCAGGTCCGACTGCATGCCGTACTTCTCGTAGCCGACCCGCACCATCTGGACCCCCACCGTGTTGACCCAGCGCTTGCGCAGCAGGTAAAGGTGCTCCCAGCGCTCCTTGAGCCCCATCTTGTGCCGAAATCCGTCGAGCAGATACTTGTTGCCACCCGAGTCGATCCCGGTTACAACCATGGCCGTGTTGTCCGAACCCTTCTTTTTCGAGTTCGCGGGGTCCACCGTGATGTAAATGTTCAGCGTCGCAGGGCGGATGTCGATGAAGCGCAGCCATTCCTTCTTGAACATCGCCTCGTTCCCGGCCGCCGGGTTCAAAAGCTGCTGGCAGGCAATCGTCGCCGGCCCCTGCTTCTGCTTCTTGTCCCCCCAGGCCTCGGGCGTGAGCAAAACCGGCTTGCCGTCCGCCGTGCCGTCATCGGTCGCCGGGTACAGCCTGACCTTGAGCGCCCCCTTGTCGATGATGTCCTGGTAGGTGTCGCCGAAGTGATACCGAGTCCCCGAGTGCCAAGCGCGCAGCGACCCATCCTCGCCCCGAGCCCCAAGGTTGTCCGACAACTCCCATGCGTCCGTCGTCTTCTTGACCTGTTCGGGCGTGTTCACCGACGCCAGCGTCACCACGTCGTCATAGACCCGCAGCCGGTAGTGGGCGCCGGTAGGCTGCCCGTCCACCAGACCATGGGCCTCAATCGTCGCCTCCTTGGGGTTGGACTGCCTCTTGACAGTCAGCCCCTTTTCCTCCGACCATGTGGGGCTCTCGCGCTGGGGTTCGGCGTAAAAAATCTGTGGATAAGTCCTCTGCAACTCCCGGTTCGTCTCCAACTCCAACTTGATCTGGAGCATGAACTTTCGGGCAATCGGCTTGGTGTGCGAGAAAATCCCAACCGTGACCTCCGGGTCGATGATGATTTCCTGGATGATCCCGGCGAACGTGATGATGGTGCTGTTGTGCGTGGTGACCATCTGCCGGCCGGCAAGGTACAGGCCGTCGGGGCGCTCCACCTGGATGCAGGACATTGGCACGGGCGCGATGGGCGTGCAATCCACTATGTAGCGGCGCGGGTGTGGCCGTGCGCCGGGCTTGGCACGCGCGGCCTTGCGCGGCAACCGGAAAGGGTTGGCTTCCTGATATGCCTGGAACGCCACTTGCCAGACCGGGCCGAACTCGTTTTTGTACTCGTAAACCGATGGCTTGAGTCCCAGGCCGGTAGCCAACTCATAAACGTCGTGCACAAGACGCTCGTTGGTATTGGTGAAAGTCGCGGTGCCTCGGGTATTGCAGTGACCGTCGGTGTCCATGAGTCCGCGCAACAGTTCCATGCGCTGGCGCGTGCTGCCACGCTGGTAGAAGACCGGGATGTGCTTGTCGCCCAGGATGCGTAGGCCTCGAAGCAGCGGTCGAAGCCCGTAAACCGTTCGCGTGACGGCATTTGGCTTGCTTGGAGCGGCGTCTGGGCCTACGATGTAGCCTTCTGCCTTGATGGCGTCGAATATCGCCTGGTCCTCGCCGGTTATGCGGCCATCGGCCGCCGATCCATCGCCAAGCCACGCGCCCAACGTGTACGGCTCGATGGGCAGCAAAGCATCGGGCATGTTCAGCGGGGCATTGACCGGGATAGCCAGGCGGTTGTCAGCCGTGTGCTGGTGCGAATGAATATCGCGCGTGCTCAGTGTCACTGCTTCGCGGTACTGGCGCCCATTGGATGTGCCTGCAATGCGCTTGCGTGTCTTGCGCTCGACATCCCACAGATGGTCGGCGCCGGCCTGCATCACAGTCCCATCGTCAAAGCTGAGTTCAAAGGCATCGCCTTCCGTGAAGACCTCTGTGCAGGCCACAACGCGGGTCGGCATGCCATCCGGCCCGTACACCCAGTCACCATGCCTCAATGCTCCATGGGTGGTCCAGCCGCTTGGCGTTGGCACCGGCTCGTCAGTGCGCAGCATTTTGTAGTGTTCCCGAGCCCATAGGTCCAGGTATCCATCCGGGTCGAGTTCAACCTCGCGGCAGCGCGCGTAAATCCAGGGATGGACGGCATCAGAGCGGTGCAGCAGCTTCGTCAACAGGTAGAACCTGTCGTGGCGGCCCAGCCACCCCACCGCAATCTCCCCGAAACTGACCTCCAACTCGGCCCAAAGCTCCCGGATGCCAGTAAACGGCGCCGCCAGCAGCAACGGCTTGAACCGATCCAGCACCGCCAAACGCTGCGCCAGCGTCAGTTCTGGAGCCTTCGGAGCCTTCTCGACCTCCTTCTTGGGTCGCCCACGCTTCTTCACGGGGGCATCAACGTCAGCTTCCATTTACCAGACCCCTTCTTCCAAAAATTTTTCCGGCGCCGCGCAGAAATGGGAATAGTAACGGTACTCTTTTGGAACCGTTACCCCCACCACTCTTTCCTGGGATTTTTTTTGGCGGCGGCGGATCGAGGCAGGGGCGATCATTGTTATAGGCAGAGGGGCTAAAGCCCCCAAGTCGCGGTCGCGGTCGGGCGCGCGGGACGGGAAAGCATGCTTCGTCCGGCTCGACCCACCCACCCCAGGTCCATCCTGCCCAGCACGCGCGCATCGTGCCTTGATCGAGTCGCGGCGCGCGATGTCATGCCTCATATACCCTGCTGTCCATGGTGTGTGTGGCCCTGGCCATGCTGTCCGCCCCTGTTCTGTCGCGCCTGGAACAGTCGGAGGGTGTAAACCCGCGTTTTCCCGCACTTCCTGTCCTGTTTGCGACCATCAGGCCTGTATTTGGCTGGCCACCTGGGGCGCTGGAGCCGCCTTCTTGCCCGTCAACTCCTCGATCCTGCGCTCGAACTTGAGCCGCAAGGCCTCCGCCCCAGCCTCGAAGTCCTCAAAGATCACATGCGCCGACCTGCCCAACGGTGGCGGTTCTGGTGCCACTGCCTGCCCGATGTTGAATGCCGTGCGCTCAATCTCCACCAGCTTCCCGAGGGCGTCCGCCAGCGTCTTGGCTGTCACTGCCCGATTGCCCAGGTTTGCAGCACGTTTGACCATCAACATAATGTCCCGTTTTTCGTCCATTCCCATGGGCTCCCCGTCAACTGGGTCAGCCGTCAGAAGGGCGTAGGCTCGTTCAAATACGTCCCGATTGAGGGTGATGGCCTCTAGCTCCTCAAAGAGCGCCTGCACGATTCCTAGTGCCTTTCCGGCATGCTGCCTATGCCCTCGGATCACTTCGGCGATGGCTCGGGCGCTGGCCTCGACTACCTCGGCCTCCTTGGCCGGTGTGACCATTCCTTTGCCTTTTCTGACATTATTGGCAACATGCTCGGTCAGAAGTACCCTAGCCCGCTCCTCAACTCGTTCGCGCAGGTTGCGAGTCCAGCCGTAGCGCTTGGCTCGGTTCAGGATCGCGCTATGGGTCAGGTTGTGCTGCGCCGCTAGGTGTCTCAGGGTCTTGATGCCTGCCCTGTAGTCCGCTTCGATGGTGTCCCAATCCAGCGGCGCTGTGGGCCTAGCCTTGCGTGGGCGCGGTTGTTCTGGGGTTTTGGCCTTATGCAATGTTTTGGGCATGTTGGGCGTTGCTTATGAGCAAATTATCTACTCTAGCGTAGAAATCTCTTGCGTTATCCAGTCTAAAGCGTACATTACGGGGTGTCGAAAGACATTCTATCAACCCTTCACTGACCTGGAGTAACCCCATGAAACACACACCTACACCTTGGACATTTGCCAGCAAAAATGTTTTCCCGCTGCGCATCCAGTCCGATGATGACCTGCCCACGCACATTTGCGAGATGATTACCGTCAACCCGGCATTATTTGCCGATGCCGCCCTGATCGTCCGCGCAGTCAATAGCCATCAAGCCCTTGTCGATGCGTTGGATGCCATTGCCTGTTATGACAGCAACACCGCACTCACGTTGATGCTGGCCGGCGAAATCACGGCGGCCATGGACGAAATCCGCAACATGCAGACCATCGCGCGCGCCGCCCTTACCAACACGATGGACTGAGCCATGGCCTACGCTGACCTCGACCGCCTCGCCAACCAGATCAACGCTTGCGCCGGAACCCCGGCCAATATGTTCGACGCGCCCGTCGTGGCGCATGCTGGGCTCATTATGAGCCAACCGCGCAACCCCGGCCACTACTTTTTTGAGTCCGCCAATGGCGGGTACTGCCTGCGTCAGATCACCCACGCGCACGGCGAGCGCAACGTGATGGCCCTGGGCTATCTGCCCCATGGGCAAACCCTGTTGCTTGGCCGTGCCTTCCTGGAAGGCCTACGCGAAGCTCTGCGCGCTGCTGAACAGGCCAACACTGACACCGATGCGCCCGAAACCATTGACACCCTGGCGCGCGCCTGGGGCGTCGCCAACTTCGCTTGACCCCACTGCCCAAGGAGCCCCACCATGTACGACGATGACCAAGGTGCAGTTTATATGCGCCGCCGCATGTTCGCCGACCCTGGCGGTAAATCCGCCCTGCGCGCGGCCAGCAACCGCAACCCGCGCAATCTGCCCTGCCCAACGTGCAAAGAGCCCAACCGCTTGACCCCTGCCGACCGCGCCAATGGCTACCAGTGCAATGCCTGCGCCAACCGTGCCGAGGGTGGCGGCTGGTAGATGACGCCCTGCATGCCCTCTGCGAAGGGTATGCGGATGCGCCATCCGGCCATCATAAACCAACCAGAGCATCTGACCATGCAACAACCTATTCCCATCGTGTTCCACACTGACCTGGGTTTCGGCCATCAGATCAGCGCCTACAGCTACGTCGATGCGAGCGCATCGCACGACCTGAGCGCCGCCCGCGTGTTCCTTGAGGAGGATTGCGACGCCGCCCTGTGGATCAACGCCCTGAAAAATGAGGATCGCGTCCTGGTGTCCAAGAACATCCACACCAATCACGACAGCTTCATCCGGTCCCTGCCGCGCTGGCCCGGCCCGCTGCGCGCCTTCGCAGTCAAGCCCCTCGACGTTCCTGAACTGGAGGCCTGAGCCATGGGCAAACTACTCTCCATCAGCGGCAAGTGTATCCACTATCCAGGCGGCACCAGCCGCCCCTGGGGAGTGACCGACATCGGCGACCACTGGGCGATAGTCCACACCGAAACCTTGGCGACTGTGCTTATGGGCAAGTTCAAGCTCGCCGGTCGAAACAGCTTCGACAGGGCTCTGGCCGAGGCCGCGCGCCGCAATGGCCCGACGCCTGCCGCGCAAGCGCCCGCCAAACTCGCCACCGCCCGGCCTGAACTGTCCTTTGACGGTTTCGGCATCAACGGCCCCGACACCTACCGCTCGCGCATTGTGACATTCCCCAACAACGTGATCGACGCCGACCGCGCCAAGTATGGCCCGCTGTTTGAGGCCGCGCCTGATCTGCTGGCTGCGCTGAAAAACATCATGGATGTTTGGCCCAACACAGACAAGGTTCCCGGTTGGATTGACAGATGGACGAACGCACTGGCGCAAGCCCGCGCCGCAATCGCTCAGGCCACCAAGGGAACGCTATGACTCAAGCCCACTCCAATGACCCTGTGCCCTACGGCCCCGTTGCGCCCGCAAAGGCCGACCAGACCATCATCGACACCGCTTTAATGATCCTGGCGCGGCGCATGCGCCAACCGGGTGAAGCACTGAGCCGCCCCGATGACACCAAAGCCTACTGCCGCCTGCGCCTGGGCGCGCTGGAGCGCGAAGTCTTTGCCGTGCTGCTGCTTGACGCGCAGCACCGCATGATCGAGTTCGTGGAGCTTTTCAGTGGAACCTTGACGCAAACGGCAGTGTACCCGCGCGAAGTGGTCAAGCTGGCCCTGGCGCACAACGCCGCAGGCGTGATATTCACCCACAACCACCCCAGCGGCACCACATCGCCATCGCGCGCGGACGTGCATCTGACCGCGACGCTAAAGGCCGCGCTGGCGCTGGTTGATGTTCGCGTCCTGGATCATGTTGTTGTATCCGCTGACGACGCCCTAAGCATGGTCGAGACGGGGATGCTATGAGCAAGTATTGCATTCTGCACCGCCCGGCATGGTCGAAGCCGCACGACGAGCCGCAAGCCTACACCTGTGAGGCCGACAACGCCGTGCAGGCCCGCGCAACCGTGGCGCGCGACTGGCCCGACAGCGCCATCGTGTTCGTGTTCGCGCAGCTTGATCTGGTCGAGTGCGCGCGCCTTGCGTGGCGCGACAGCCAGCAACGGCGGCAAGCATGAGCGTCGCCGACCAACTGCGCGCGCGCACTGGCGCACCCATGGACATCATTCTGTTCCAGCGCATCGGTGGACGCTGGGAATACCACTACACCGCCCAGGACGGCGAGAAGTATGTGGGCGAGGGTGAGGACCACGCCGACGCCCGCGCCCGCCTACGCGCCCGCCTGGGCTGGACTGGATACCGTTTTGACCGTGCAAATTTCAGGAGATTCTAAATGCCCGCATATCTTTTCGACATCAAACTGTACGCCGCAATTCGCGTTACAGCACCGACCGAGGACGATGCCCGCGCCATGCTCGACCAGCACCTTGATGCTGCCGACTGCAACGCAGGCACTTGGCCCGATGGCACCCCGATCACGTTCGAGGCATCAGCAGACAGGGAAAACTCATACGACCTGATCGAGGACGACGAACCCGACGACAGCATCACCATCGACGGGGAAGAATTTGAATATCTCACCCTGCGCAGCCGGCCCGGTGGCATTGACATCTTGGGCTGGGACACTTACGAGAGCAGTTCAGTCCTGGCCGGGCAGGCGCGCAAGGTATTCCTGCATGGCATCGAAGGCTCCGACAACAACGAAGCTGCCGCCCGCGCGTGGATTGCCAAAGCCCTGGTGGATGAAGGATGGGGCAAGGAATACGCCGACAACTATGTCGCCGAAGTCCAGTTCAGCAACTATTGGACCGAGCCGCGAGTGTCCCTGGCCCACCTTCCCGGCGAGGATGATCCTGTCTCCGGCGGTATGTACCCCGACGACTGCAAGGATTGAACCATGAAAACCTGGACCCTATTCTGGAGCCCCGAGGGGCGAGCAATCGCCACGGTGCAAGCCAAGACCGCGCGCGCGGCCATTCGCAAGGCACCGCTCCCCTACCGCAAATACTTGGGCGAGATTTACGCCCTGGAGGTCTGACCATGGCACGATTGACCGAGAACGAACTGCGCCAGGGCTACGAAGCCGAGGGCATGAGCGAAGCCGAGCAGGAGCGCGCGCTTGATGCGTATGAAGCGGCGAACCCGGACGACGAGTCGAACGACAAACCGGCGCCCATGACCGTGGACGAAATCGCCGTCTTGTGGGCGCGCATCCAGGCCGGGGCCTATGCCAGCCTGTTGACGCGCATTGTTGAGCTTGTGCGCGAAGTGGAAGCTCGCCAATGACCACCAAATCCGACAAGCCAGTCACCCGCGAAACATCGGCCTACGTTCGTGATCGCGGCATGCGCGCCGTGATCGCCACCATCGAGCATGGCATCTTGATTCTCCGAGCCAAGGGCTTGCGCTCGCGCGAGACGCTGGACTTGGCCTGGGCCTACCAGTTTGCCGTGAAGCAACGCATAGCCATGGAGCGCGCGGAGAAGAAGGCCGCGCGCAAAGGAGCAAAGAAGTGAACAAGCCACGGTACAAAAGCCCGACCGTCACGGTCGAAGCCGAGTGCAGCCTGAACGAGTTTGACGACGAGCAGCTTGAGGCCGAACTGGCGCACCGACGCGCGAACGTCCACATGCTCCCCGACACCCTGGCCGTGCCAGAGGCCGACGTGCATCGAGTCAAGCATCTACGGATGATTGGTCAAAACACCGAGGCCGACAAGCTCGCCATCGACATCATCACCGAACTCATCAACGCCGAAGAAACATTCTGAAAGGATTGCCATGCTCGAAAAAGGACAAATCACCCACCACGACGGGGGCACCATGATGGTCGGACCCAAGGCCGTCAACGTGTTCCGCCTCATCACGATCCAGGCGGGGTTGAAGATGCTGCACCGTACCAACGGGCGCATGCTCATCACGCGCACGGCGACGCCCACGGCGCTGTTCCGGCTCGCGTCCGAAGTCACCGGCGCGAAGTACAAGAGAGGCCAATACGAGAAGGCCATCGCCGAACTCCAAATCACCATCGACTTGCGCCGCTCCGAGGAATGCGTCGAAGTTGACGAACGGAGCCGCGCTTGACGAACGAGCAGTTCACCGTGATCGGCAACCTGATCCGGTCGCGGCCTGGGCCAGTGCAGAAGGCCGCGCAAGCGGTGCTGGTGGACGGATTCTCGCCGCTGGATGCCGCCGAGCGATTCGGTATCCAGCGGCGGCAGGTTTACAACACCGTCCGCGCTTTTCGCTTGGCTGCGGCGAAAATCCTATCAACCACCTGGGACGCTGCGCCCGGAACATTGGAGAGTTGAAATGCCATTCAATGAATTTACATACGGGCTCGCCTTGGGCCTTCCCATCGGCGCGTTCATCATGCTGGTCGTGCTGTCCATCGCGTCGGCCGGCAAGGACTGGAACAGCGCGCATTCGGCCTGCACTGGGGATTGCGACCAGGGCAGGAACTGCAACTGTCAAACCAAAGGAACGACATGAAAACCGTACCACTGCCGAAGGGCGAAATCATGGGGTCAAAGATCGAGCTTGGCGCGCGGGTGTTTCTTGTCCGTTACACCGATGCCGAGCTTCGCGCCTACGGCGATGACCGCGTCCGTGCTGTGCTGGAAGCTGCGATTGAGGTTTGCGAAGCACAGCCTGACGGCGTTGATCCACGTACCTGCGCGACGCTCATTAGGAGACTGATGCCATGACCCGCGAATTGATACAGCAGGCGCTTGCCGTGCCCGAAAACGTGTGAAAGGAGAATGAAACGTGAAAACCAATCTTGAACTAGCGCAACAATGCGGGTTCACGCCAACCATCGACCCCGCCTTTGGGTACGCTGACGCTTATAAGCGCGCTGACGCCTTCGCCGCCCTAGTCGAGCAGCGTTACCGCGAGAGGCTGATGGAGATGAAGGTGGAGCCGGTGGGGTGGCGCTATCCTGACCCTAAAGGCTCAGTTATGCACTGGGACTTGCGTTTTTGGCTTGACCGGCCAAGTGAAAAATGGCGCGAGGGAGAAGAAGCGCTCTACACCGCCGAACAGTGCGCCGCGAAGGTGGCGCAGGCAATGCCCCAGCGGTTGACGCGGGAGCAGGTTGATGCCTGCCGGGGCAAGGCGATCACGCGGACTGATACGAATGCCTTGCCCTTCAGCGATCAGGCTTTCGCCGACGCAATCCAAGACGCGCTTGGCATTAAGGAGCCAGATCATGGGTGACATGGGCGACATCTTCAACGAATGGCGGGCACACAAGAAAGCCCGCCGCGAAAGCCTTGGTCTGCCATGCCCAGCCTGCAAGGTGAATCTACCCAAGGCCCAGCCGAAGATTCTGCTGCCGGGACAACGCTGCTGGTGCGGGTATCAAGACCGGCGCATTAAGGAGCAACCATGACCAAAGTACCACTGCCGATGGTCTTCCAATTCGAGCCAGGACCAGTGCGTTATAGCGCCGACCAACTCAAAGCCTACGGCGATGCCCGCGTCCGTGCTGCGCTTGAGGCGGCGGTTGAACTTGTCGAACAGATGGGCAGCAAGCCGCTGTCCTGCGCCGACGCCATCAGGAGATTGATGCCATGACCGACTTGCAGATCGACCGCGCCCTGGCTCTGGCTATTGGGTGGAGGCAGGAGCAGATGCACGTTAGCGGTTCGTGGCTCTACGTGCATTTCGCTCCGTCCAGGTCCATTAATTCCGGATGGCGTCGCCTCTTCCACAAAGACCCCACCGTGATCTGGCCCATCGCGGAGCGATTTGATTGCTTTCCGTATGTGATTACTTTTGGCGTGTGGCGGTCGCGCTGCGAAATCAACGGGCAGGCTACCTTTCGCATCCACATCAACCCCTGCACCGCTGTAGCCCTTGCCGTGATTGCGGCTCATGGAGGTGGGAAATGAAAGTCTATTTCATGTACGACAACCATACCTTTTCGCCTGTTGGCGGTAGTCAGACGCCGCGACAAACCATGCAACAGAACCTGACCGCGCTGTTTCAAGAAGATGGCTGCGGTGTGGCCTTCGCGCGTAACAGTCAAGGTAGCGGCATAGGCAAGCCTTTGCATGGCAGGCGGCTGGATTCAGGCAGGTACGGAGCAACAACGCAAAGCATTGATGAGTTCCTCGACGCCGTGGAAGAAGAGTTAAATTGGGAGTGCAGATGACAAAAATCCCAACATGGCGGGAGCGGTGCAACCGGCATCCCGACCACCAAAGCGGCATGGTCACCAGCACCATGATTCAGGCGCGGATGAACGAAGAGATCGCCGACCTGCGCGCTGCGCTCACCAAGGCCCGCAGGATGGCGAGGAAGCCTGATTGCAAGTGGACGTTCGATGACGATGGCTTCTGGCTATCCAAGTGCGGCGAGGCGTATTGCTTCAATGATGGCGGGCCGAAAGAGAATGAAGTCAAGTTCTGCCACGGTTGTGGCGGAAAGGTGAAGCTATGACCCGCGCCCTGATACAGCAGCTTCGTGATGCGCTAACGGTTTGCAAGACCGCAGAGTCGCTGCGGAGCGTTCCAACGATGGCCGTCATCCAGATTGCAGGCGACGCCATCGCAGCAGCAGACGCCGCCCTTGCGCAGCCTGAGCAGGAGCCGATTGGTTGGGTTGACCCTATAGACCTGATGCGCTTAAAGCACTGCGCGTTTATGTCTATCGGTGTCGAGGGCGGCTGGGGTGGGAACCAGAAAGACTTTCCCCAAAAGGCGCCTATTTACACCGCCCCACCAGTCCCCGCAAGGGTGCCGATGACACCCGATGAAATGCGGAATCTCATCGGTTGGAAGATGACTACCCATGAAGTAGTCCGCGCAGTCGAAGCGTATCACGGCATCGGAAAGGAAACACCATGAGCGAACTAGAAGAACTGAGGCTAGCCTACGCTGAATGCTCGCGCCAGAAAAATGAACTGCTGACACAGCACAAGCAGCTTGCTGCCGAGGTCGAGCGCCTGAACAAACTGCTTGCGCTGCAAAAGACAAGCTACGACCGCGAGCGTGACGCAGATCAAGCCGAGGTCGAGGCGCTGCGCAAGCACATGAAGTTCATCGAGCGGGTTGCCTGTCATCACGGCGCGAAACCAATGATTACTGCCGCCGATACATTGAGCGTGATTCAACACTACCCGCCAATCAAGGCGATCACGCGCTCCTATGTTGATGGGGTTGTTCCAACAACTCCTGATCCGTGGGCCGAGGTCGAGGCGCTGCGACTGGCGCTGCGCATATTCGTCGGCGCCGCAATACCGTGTTCGACCGAAATTGATCCGCGTGGGTATTGGTGGTGCGAAGTCTATGCAGATCAGGCACTCGCTAACGCAGCCGCCATCGACGCAGCATTGGCCGCAAGGCCGCAAGGAGAGAAGACATGACACCAACACCACGCTTGCGCTTCGTTGAGCGCGAAGTTAAATTGGACCCGTTCATCATGTCCATCGGAAACGCTGGCTTGCGAGTCACGCCAGCCGTCCAAGTTCTTCAGCAGTGGTGGATTGAAGAAATGTGCCCGCCTTGGGACGCAAAACCTGGGTCCACACACGGCATGTGGCGCGATGTGCCTGTTGAAAAGGAAACGCCGAGCTAAACCTTGCACTCCGCCTTGCCCTTGGCGTGGGCTTTGTCCTCAAGGTCTTTGACGACCCGATCCAGCGTATCGACATGAAACACCATGCAGCCGTTGCCCACGGTGCATTGCTTGGCGTCCGATGCTCGCAAGGTGAAGGTAATCTCCACCAACGGCTCAGGCACTCGCCACGTTGGCGCGGCCAGCATCGGGCCGGGGATCAGCGCACCAGCTAGGAACAGTGCGAGTTTCATGCTGTTTGCCTCACGAAAGAGTCCATCAACTGCATGGAGATACTTTGGATGGCGTATGCCTCTTGCTCGCTGCCTGGGTTTGTTTCGCCTATGTCCTCGCAGTAGTTTTGCCAGATATGCACAGCCTCATGCACCAACAATCCG